>NVRF01000044.1 GCA_002400775.1 Gammaproteobacteria bacterium | reverse complement strand
CTCCCACTGGTCATCCCGCAGTATCAAACGATCCATTGCTATAACTCCATCAATGAGTTGGAACTATAGTTTAACCTTAATTGTTAACACGGCCTAGTACCTTAGTACGATACACAACCCCATTGTTCTACTCTATTCTTGATCCACTCATTAATGGATTGGAACGTTATGGCCACTAAAAATATTGGATATATCACTGAATTAAGCGGTAGCGCTGAGATTCGAACCGCTGACGGCATCATTAAGGTCGTTAGTATTGGTGATATTGTGCACGATGGCGATGTGTTGATCACGGGTCTTGGTACCGATGTTGTCGTAACGTTTTATAGTGGTCGAGAGCTTGAAGTGGGCGGGAAAGCCGAGGTTTTGCTCGACGAGACAGTTTCTTTCGATTTGGGCGTTTTTGAAGATAACCAAGTCGATCAAATTGCTGCCCTACAGCAGTCTATATTAGAAGGCATTGATCTCGCTGACCTTGAAACATCCGCTGCCGGTAATTCCGATGAAGGCGAATCCAATGCTTTGGGTCAAACGTCGATTTATGAGCGTGAAGGCAGGGAAGGAGTCGTTGATACGGATGCAACGCCATTTGGTGTTGCCCAGCAGTTTGCTGGTTTTGGTGATATTGTCGGGGCAGATGAGTTGCCAGCATTAAATGTTGATAGTGATTCAGTAAGTGTTACACCGCCACCATCAGGGTTGTCGGCGACGATCAGCCTGGATGCGAATATTTCCGCGGATGACATTATTAATGCGGTGGAAGCGGGCCAAAATATTGCGATCACCGGTTCTGTTGGTGGCGATGCGCAGGATGGTGATACCGTTACACTGACAGTGAACGGCAATACCTTTAGCGGGCTGGTTAGTGGTGGTGGTTTCAGCATTGACGTGTTGGGCAGTGACTTGGTCGCGGATAGCGATAGGATTATTGATGCAAGCGTAACGATCATTGATGCAGGCGGTATCAGCGCCAGTACCAGTGAAGGTTATAGCATTGATGTTTTTGCTCCTGTTATTAATACTCAAAGTTTTGACTACGTAGAAAATCAAATTGCCAATTCTATCGTGGCGTCCGTCGTAGCCAGTGATGATATTGGGGTGGTCGCCTACCAATTTAATAATGCTACGCAGCTTAGTGATGACGGATTTTTCAGTATTAATAATAGTGGTGAAATTTCTATTACGGCCGCAGGTGTTGCGGCAGACGTTAATGCTTTCGAAGTTGGAGGAAATTCAGAAAATTATACTGTAATTGCTTTTGATGGAGCAGGAAATAGTAGCTCGACGGTTGTTAGCTTAAATGAGCTGAATATTAACGATGCCCCGATTGCAGTTAACGATAGTGCCAGCACCAACGAAGATGTTGCGCTCACCATTAATGCCAGTGATCTATTAAGCAACGACAGTGATATCGACCTAGATACACTCACCATCACAGGCGTGACGCAGCCCACGAATGGCAGCGTCGTCGACAATAACGATGGCACCTTCACCTACACCCCGAATGCCAACTATAACGGAAGCGATAGCTTCACTTACACCGTATCCGACGGCAACGGCGGCACAGACAGTGCAACGGTCAACTTAACGATTAACCCATTGAATGATGCCCCGAATGCAGCGAATGATACTGCTACTACAAATGAAGACAATGCCGTCACGGTTAATGTGCTGTCGAATGATAGTGACCCAGATGGTGTAACCTTACAGGTTACACAGGTAACCGATGGTACAAATGGTACGGCTGTTGTTAATGCTAACGGTACTATTACTTATACACCCAACCCAGATTTTTCCGGTACGGATACCATAAGCTATACCATCTCTGATGGGCAGGGTGGTACTGGCACGGCTACTGTTACTATTACGGTAAACGACGTAAATGATGCGCCTGTTATATCTTTGGTGGAATCAGCCACAGTGTCTGAAGAAGGATTGCTTGGTGGTATAGCAGATACCATCGGGAATCCAACTGATATAACTAATAGCACAGTGTTTACTGGCGCATATACTGCTACGGATATCGATAGCAGCTCATTGACGGTAACATTTATTGCTGGATCAACACCTACTGGTCTTAGCTCTGGTGGTCAGCCTGTAACATTTGCATTGAGCAATGGTGGCCAAACTCTTATCGGTTCTGCCGGTGGTAGCGATGTTATCCGCTTAGACATTGATAACGTTGGTGGCTATCAAGTTACACTGCTTGGCCCTATAGACCACCAAAATGTATCAGGCCCCGCCGATGACGGCGAAAACCTTTTGAATTTTGATGTTGGTATTCGTGTCAACGATGGTGCAGCCTCTGCTGACAATGTTATCAATATTACGGTCGAAGATGATAGCCCAATGAGTGGTGATATAGATCTATCGTTAATAGTTCCGCCATCTAATACTAATTTGAGTTTTATCGTCGACGTGTCCGGCAGCATGGGAAATTCTGTTGCTGTGGATAATGGTAATGGAGGAACCACGAACGTAGAACGGCTTCAGCTAGCGCTTGAGAGTGTTAGCGATGTTATCCAGACTTATKCCAATCTGGGTGATGTTCGAGTTCAGATAACGACATTCAGTACCTCTACAGATTCCTTGACGACTTGGGTTACCGCCAGCGAAGCACTGGCGCTTATTGGTGATGGTAGTGCCGGCTCCAGAGATGYTATATTTAATACTGGTGGAGGCACTAACTACGATATTGCCGTAGCAGAATTTCAATCATCTTTTTCCTCRTCAGGCGCAYTGGATGATAGCGATCCAACCGTTACCAACGTGTCTTATTTTATCTCTGATGGTGMACCACAAACATCAGGTGGTAGCGAAGGRTCAAAYGGYTTGACCGGAGYGGAAATTACCGCCTACACTAATTTTCTGGTRRCGAACCAAATCGATGCATTTGCGGTTGGTTTCGGCGGTGATTTAACAGCGGCGGACCAAGGTTTTCTGGATCCGCTGGCGTATAACGGTATCGATGGCTCCGAGCGTGATGGTATGATCGTTGCTGATGCAAGTACACTGGCCTCAACACTGTTGTCAACAATTGACTCAACCGCTARCGGCAATTTGTTTGGTTCCGTAGATAACAACTTTGGTGCTGATGGGGGTGTCACCTTGTCGATTGTACTGGACGGAGTTACCTATAACTATGATTCAGTTGTAGATACCATAACACCAAGCAATGGTGGTGTGGTTGTAGCCGGTTCAATGCTAACGGTAACAACCAATAATTCGGGTGACTTAGATTTTAACTTTACTACCGGCGAATATAATTACACCGCGAGTCAAAGCCTGGCTTTAAATACATCTGTTCAAGAAGTTATTGGTTATGTTTCAGTAGATAACGATGGAGACCAAACTACTGGAACGGTAACATTGACTGTCGCACGCGGTCTGGACACAGATGGTGACGGCATACTTAATATTGATGATATCGATGACGACAACGACGGCATCCTTGATACTGTTGAAGATGCGTTTACAGTTTCTGTTACCGAAGTCTTTGATACCACCACAGCACAATCGAATATCCCTCCTAACGGTGGGAATATGACCCAGACAGTTGACTTATCATCTTTTGGCGTTGCGATAGGCRCTTCGGTTACGGTTGACAACCTGATTGCTCGAGGTGATATTAATACTGGTGATGGTGCCAGCGAATTTTTTACACTTAATTTTAATAATGGTGAGTTCACCACTGGTAATTTGCAGACAGATACTGGCAGTGGTGCAGAAGACGCAATATTCCGAGCTGTCACTACCCCCGTCACCGCAACAATCACCGTCATCGACATTGGTGGTGGTGTGCCTGGGTTCACCGTTTCAGGTTCTACTAGCGCTGCCGTAGATAACCTCGTTGGCGTTAATGGTGTAGATTACTTCTTCGATGTTAGTGGTACTGGCACATTGTTAACCAATGACGTTGATGGCGACGGCATTATTAATAGCCTTGATACCGATAGCGACAATGATGGCATGCTTGATAACGTTGAGGCACAGGCCGTTGGCAGTTATGTCGCGCCGAGTGGAATTGACGCCAACAACGATGGATTGGATGACGCATACGGCACGGCTGGATTAACGCCAGTTGATGCCGACGGCAGTAGGCTTGCTGAATTTATTGAAGCGGATAGCGATGGCGATGGCATTAGCGATGTCAATGATATCGATGACGATAATGATGGTATTCTTGATACAGTTGAAGATGCTGCGGTCGTGTTTTTAGATACGCCATTTTCTACTACTACTGCAGATGACAATATTCCAGCCACTGGTGGAACCAGCTCCCAAAGTATTAACCTATCTACTTTTGGTGCGGCTATTGGCGATACGGTAAACATCTCGAATCTACTTGCACAAGGTGATCTCAATTCAGCTAACGAGACATTTGCTCTTATTTTCAACGGTGGTGTAACAACTGGGTCAGTCAATACAGGTTCTCAGAGCCTAGGGTTTAATCCAGTTACCACGTTAATAAACCTTAGCGTTCAAGTGATTGACATTGGTGGTGGGGTTCCTGGTATCACTGTCACTGGCTCAACAACTGCGGGCGTTGGTAGTTTTGGCGGGTTCGTCGGAGTTGACTATCGCTTTGATATTTCAGGTATTGGCATCACTATCGATACCAGTAACGATGCAGATGGCGACGGCATCATTAACAGTCTGGATACAGATAGTGATAACGACGGAATATTGGATAATGTTGAAGCACAAGCCATTAACAGCAGCTACATCGCGCTAACTGGTATTGATGCTAACAACGATGGTTTAGATGATGCTTATGGGCCAGCAGGCTTAACTCCAACGGACACTAACAGTGATAGCGTTGCTGATTTTGTCTCTGCCGACAGCGATGGTGACGGCACGCCAGACGGGCAAGATGCGGCTACATCGGGTAATGACCGTTTAGTTGGCAATGATGCCGCAAACGATACCTTGGACGGGCTTGCCGGTGATGATCAGTTGTTTGGCCTGGGTGGTGATGACAGCTTAATGGGCGGAGCCGGTATTGACTTCATCTATGGTGGTCAGGGCGACGACACACTAACCGGTGGCAGCGAAGATGACACCTTCGTATGGCGTAGCGGTGACCAGGGTACAGCCGATACACCCGCTAACGATACGATTACCGACTTTACAGTTGGCCCAGGTGGTGATTCCCTTAATCTTGCCGATTTATTGCAAGGTGAAGAGAGTGGTGACCTGACGAATTACCTCCATTTTCAGCAAGATGGTAACGACACATTGATTATGGTCGACGTTGATGGCACCGGTGCTGGCGGCGTGACGCAGACCATTACATTGGGTGGGATAGACCTGACGGCAGGCGGCAGCATGAATGATCAGCAAATTATCGACAGCTTGCTAGCACAAGGCAATCTCATTGTAGATTAAGTTGTTCAGGACAACTGTTTAGCGGAGCCACCGAGAGTAGAAATATTCTCGGTGGTTTAGTTTTAGCAGAACATACAGATCGCAGATTCTTTTGCTAAGAGTGTTTTGGTTGGCTCAGGGTGCCTGAATTCTTCGCCAATCACTAATACCATAATCTCTTTAAACCCTGCTCTCATTGTCATAATCAGCGAATGAAATTGTAGTAAACGAAATTATTCGTGTTTATTGAAGGCAATGTACCTACCAAAAATTTTCCTTCAGCAGGTCAAACTGAAGATAGTATTGTTGAATAAGTTAAAAAGTAATCGGTACAAAGAGCCAGAGCGCGAGCAGCAATTAGAATTTGAATGGTTCAAGTAACAGAATTCATCGCTGAGCCATATAAACAGACCTCACACAAATACCGTTCATCACGCTAAACTAGGGAAACTCTGATTAATTCAATAAACGTCGTTCCCGCGAAGGTGAGAACTTGGTAAACCGGTAAATCACTGAATTGTAAGCAGTGGGTACCGGGACTTCGCTGAGCTTCGCCCGGAATAACGAGTTAATCAGAGATTCCCTAGCCAAATTTTTCAAGGTAAAATGTGAGTACACCACTTATTACAAGACAAGGCTATGAAGGCCTCAAGAAGGAACTGGATAAGCTTTGGCGTGTTGAGCGGCCTGAGGTAACTAAAAAAGTGACCTGGGCGGCAAGCCTTGGAGATAGAAGCGAGAATGCCGACTATCATTACAATAAAAAAAGGCTTCGCGAAATAGACTGGCGCGTCAGGTACCTTCGAAAAAGCATTGGTAATCTCAAGATCGTCGATTACCAACCAGAGCAGGAAGACAGAGTATTTTTTGGCGCCTGGGTAGAGATTGAAAATGTTGCTAAAGAGACAATGCGGTTTCGTATAGTGGGCTACGATGAGATCTTTGGCCGTAAAAACTATATCTCAATTGATTCACCTATGGCGCGCGCCTTGTTAAAAAAAGAAATGGGTGATGAGGTTATCGTAAAGACAGAATCAGGTGAATACACTTGGTGTATCAACTCTATTAAGTACGATAAATGAAGAGCCAGGAATTTCAGGTAGTTGTCGGTCATGCTGGCAAGGTAAAAATATTCAGGCGTCCTTGGCGATGCCAAATACCTTCATTCGATAAGTGAGCGTTGAGGGTTTTACCCCTAATAGCTCGGCAGCACCACCTTCTCCCCAAACTTGCCAATTGGCGTGCTTTAGCGCAACAACCATATTCGCTTTTTCCACTTCACGAATTTCTGCATCGGTGGTGAACTTCAATGTAGATTCGGTGCTATTTTCGCTAGGTATATGAGTTTGTGATGCATCGGGCATAACCAGGTCAAGTCGAGCTCTACTGCCCGTGCTGAGAATCACAGCGCGTTCGATAACATTTTTGAGTTCTCTGATATTGCCCGGCCAGTTATGCTTTTGCAACGTCTGTACTTGTTGCTTTGATAACTTGAGTGGTTCGCGCCCTAGTTCGGTACAGCTTCGATAAAGAAAGTGCTGTGCAAGTGGGGCGATGTCATTGCTGCGTTCTCGTAGTGCCGGTACTATAATCGGAAAAACACTGAGGCGATAGAACAAATCTTCACGAAAGCGACCGGCTTTTACTTCGGCTTCTAAATCCAGGTTAGTTGCGGCGACAATGCGCACATCGACCTTAACAGTTTTATCGTCACCGACACGTTCAAACTCGTGTTCTTGTAGTGCACGCAGCAGTTTGCTTTGTTGATCGAGAGGTATCTCGCCAATCTCGTCAAGAAATACTGTGCCACCTGCTGCCAGTTGCAGGCGACCGATACGATCTTTATGGGCGCCGGTAAAAGCCCCTTTTACATGACCAAAAAATTCGCTTTCGAATAATTCTTTTGGAATAGACGCACAATTAACCTTGACCAGTGGTTTATTGGCACGATTGCTTTTTGAGTGAATAGCGCGCGCCACCATTTCCTTGCCAACGCCAGACTCACCAAGCACCAGTACATTGGCGGTTGTTGTGGCCACTGCTTCAATTTGCGCCATGGTGCGGTTTAACGCTGCGCTGGCGCCGATAATATCGCCGAAGTCAGAGGTGACATTGATTTCATCACGCAGATAATCACGTTCCATTTCTAATTGTTCTTTGAGGTTTTTGATCTCCTGGTAGGCTGCTTCGCGTTGCCTTTCAATTTCTTTGCGCTCGGAAATATCTCGGAACACCACCACGGCGCCATTAATTTCGCCATGTTTAAGAATAGGGGTGCTGGTATATTCAACCGGCACAGAACCGCCATTGGTGTGCCAAAACACTTCGTTATCGACATGATGCACCTCACCGTCTTTTAGTGCCGCATAGACCGGGCACTGATCGCGCGGATAGGCGGATCCGTCTGCATGAGTGTGGTGGTGAACGTCATGCGCGGGTTTACCAATAATGTCTTCAAGCTTCCAGCCAACAATCCTGGTTGAAGCAGCATTAGCGAAAGTGGTCATGCCGTTGCGATCCAGTCCGTAAATACCTTCGCCTGCGGCATTAAGAATTAATTCATGTTCTGTTTGTAAGCGACGTAACTCGATTAATGTCTGATTGAGTTCATCATTGCAAGTTACATCCAGCAGTAGCCTGGGTTGTTCCTCGTTATCTTGTTGTATACGCCATGCAGATAACAGCCCCTGTGTAATACCGGCTTTACCAAACAAGGGTATAGATACTTTATGCAGTGGTATTCCCGTTAGCAGCAGCGTCTTGAGTCGCTCGCTTAAGCCAAGTTCGTTATCAAGAGAGAATAGATCGCTTAACGACATTTCAAACTCAAGGCTGGTTTGTAAGCCGAGGTGCTCGCGCCAACCCCGGCTGGCATGACGACAAATCAACCGTGCATCCAGCACAGCGAGCATTGTCGGTGCATCTTTAAACAGCCATCGTGACCTATCAGCCATATTTTCTCGCCTCACTTATTTGAGGATTAAACCACAGAAAATTGAGTAACGCAAAATTCTAAGGTCTCAAAAATTATATAAGTGATTGTTTTTATTGATATCAAAGTGTTGGCACGAAACCTGAGATAGAGATAAAAGAAGCGAATATCCGATTCACAATTTTTTGGAGAGCCTGACATGATGCAGTCACTAAAACCGCCATTCACCGCTGAAAGCGCACAGGCGAAAGTACAAAAGGCAGAAGATGCCTGGAATAGCCGAAATCCAGGCATTGTTGCCCAGGCCTACAGCGAGGATTCGGCATGGCGCAATCGTGATGAGTTCTTTACAGGTCGAGGAGCCATCAAGGCATTTTTGACCCGCAAGTGGGCAAAGGAACTTCACTACCGTTTAAAAAAAGAGCTATGGGCCTACACCGGCAACCGTATCTCGGTGCGTTTCGAGTATGAGTGGCAGGACTCTAAGTCGGGGCAGTGGTTTCGTACTCATGGCAACGAACATTGGGAATTTGATGATGAAGGCCTAATGCGTCGCCGCGATATGAGTGCCAATGACATCTCCATTGAAGCCATCGTCAGACGCATTGGCGTTTAGTTTTGTTTCGATAAATGAGGACATCACCAATGAACATATTAACTAAAAGCTTTATCGCTATATTTACCTTAAATGTACTAGTTGTCACAGGACATGCCGCATTGCCTGACCCTGGTATGCAAATTGAGAAAGGTCGCACAGCGTTGGTTGTAACTGATCCACAGAATGATTTTCTGAGTCCGAAAGGTGTCACCTGGGGCGTGGTCGGTAAAAGTGTTGAGGCCAACAATACCGTTGAGAACATTGAGACTTTGTTTAAGACGGCTAAGGCGAATAGTATTCCGGTGTTTGTCTCGCCGCATTATTACTTCCCTCACGATCACGGCTGGAAGTTCGGGGGAGCACTCGAAACGTTGATGCACAACATAGGCATGTTCGATCGCAAAGCCCCGCTTAGTGTCGAAGATTTTGAAGGGTCAGGTGCGGATTGGCTAAAACGTTATAAGCCTTACATCAATGATGGCCATACCATCGTGACCAGCCCGCATAAGGTCTATGGTCCAGAAACCAACGACCTGGTCTTGCAGTTGCGCAAGCAAGGTATCGATAAAATCATTCTGGCCGGTATGTCCGCTAACCTTTGCACCGAGTCACATATGCGAGAACTGATTGAGCAGGGTTTCGAAGTTGCCGTTGTTTCCGATGCGACAGCAGCCGCACAAGTCGAAGAAGGGGATGGTTATGCCGCAGCATTGGTTAACTTCCGTTACATTGCTAACACTGTTTGGACGACTAAAGAAGCCAGGCAGCTTATGCAAGGCAAGTAATCTTGGCCTAATCAATATTAAAATGTCCCCACTATCGCTAATCCATAACTAATAAAGTGATCTGAATATGAAAACCAAAATAGCCAGGTTGGTTCTTCTAACAATGAGTGTGTTGCAAGGGGCAACAACGGCTATCGCAGTAGAACCCATAGCACCGATTCAGCCAGTTAGAATAATTAACCTTGCTCAAGTCGAATTGGGCAAAAAGCTTTTTTTCGATCCGCGACTATCACTGTCAGGGCATATTTCGTGTAGCTCCTGCCATAACCTTAGCCTGGGTGGCGTCGATAATATGCAGTTTTCGATAGGGCACATCTGGCGGATGGGAAATATCAATACACCTACCGTGTTGAATTCCAGCTTAAATCTCGCCCAATTCTGGAATGGTAGAGCGGCAGACCTAAAAGAACAGGCCGAAGGGCCTATCTCCAACCCAATCGAAATGGCCTCTAACCATGTTTTGGCCGTGCAGGTTATACAGACCATTCCTGGGTACGTTGCTGAGTTCAGGCAAGTATTCGGTAGCAAGAAAATCACGATGGATCGTGTCACCAGCGCAATAGCAGAATTCGAGAAAATTCTAATCACGCCAAATTCCCGTTTTGACCAATGGCTGTTAGGAAACGAATCGGCAATTACTGATTACGAACTTTCAGGCTACCAGATTTTTAAAGTCAGCGGATGTGTTGCTTGTCACAATGGGCCTGGAGTAGGTGGGCAATCATTTCAAAAGTTAGGGATAAAAGCGAAGTACGAAACAGACCACCCTGCACGAGGTAAAGCAGATGTCACCGGTAAAAAGTCAGATATCAATGTGTTTAAGGTGCCATTGCTTAGAAATATAGAACTCACTTTCCCCTACTTTCATGACGGCCAGGTAGCAACATTAGAAGCAGCAGTGGATACCATGGCAAGTGTTCAGCGCGGACTTACATTTACTCGTGACGAGAACGCCCGCGTGGTAGCTTTTCTTAAAACCCTTACGGGTGATCAACCTTCATTCAATATTCCTGTATTACCGCCATCAGGACCTGATACACCAAGACCACAAACTTTTTATTCTGATGGTAGCTAGTTTTTATAATAAATAATGAGTATTAGAGTTAATAAGGAAGCGATAATGAAATTTTATTTAGCCAGTATTTTCATGGTGATTTTCTGTTTTACTCATGCAATGCCTGCACTATCTAATGACGAACCAATATCGCCTATCCAAGCGCCAAAATTGATTGATCTAGGTATGGTAGAGTTAGGTAAAAAATTGTTCTATGAGCGTCGCTTATCACCATCTGGTCATCTGGCGTGTAATTCCTGTCATAACATCAGCATGGGCGGCGTCGATAACCTGCAGTTTTCTGTAGGCTACAAATGGCAACAAGGCACTATTAATACCCCAACGGTTTTAAATTCCAGCCTGAATTTTACGCAGTTTTGGAACGGACGTGCAGCAACGCTGCAAGAACAAGCAGGTATGCCTTTAGAAAACCCGATAGGCATGGCATCTTCTCACTCCATCACAATCAATGTACTTAAGACCATCCCCGGTTACGTAACCGAATTTAAGCAGGTGTTTGGCGATAGTGAAATCACTATGGACAAGGTCACAGCCGCAATAGCAGAATTTGAGATGACACTGGTCACACCCGATTCCCCCTTTGACCGATGGTTACTAGGTGATAAACAGGCTATCAGTCAATATGCACTGTCCGGCTATCAACTGTTTAAGAAAGTTGGTTGCTCTACTTGCCACAATGGGCCAGGTGTGGGTGGGCAAACGTTACAAAAACTGGGTTTGGTTGAACCCTATGAGACCACCCACCCTGCTCGCGGTAAAGCTGATATCACTGGTAAAACTGAAGACGAGAATGTCTATAAAGTACCACTGTTACGAAATATTGAACTGACTCCCCCGTATTTTCATGATGGCGCGGTAAATACATTAGAAGAAGCGGTAACGATAATGGCGCGCGTTCAGCTAGGCATAAAATTTAAAGATGATGAAGCGGCACGTATTGTAGCCTTCCTGAAAACATTGACTGGTAGACAGCCGGTATTTCCCCTACCCACTTTACATCCTTCAGGCCCCGATACGCCAAGACCACAGCCGTTTCGTGAAGATGGTAGTTAGTTTTATAAAGAAATCGAGACCTCAGTATAACTCAACGCATAGATCAGCCGCTAATTTTGTTAAACCAAGATATGCAAAAGCCTTTCACGACCCAACCCAAATTATTCGTCAGCGCGTCGGATATCGACCACCCTATACTGCGCAGTCTTGATGATACTGAAGCGCTCCTGGAGTGGTCAGATAGTGAGACTTTGTTATCGTCAATCTACTCCTCTAAAACAGGTCGCCCAAGCTATCCGCTGTTGACGCTATTTCGAGGTTTGTTACTTGGAATTTGGTACCGGCTTTCAGACGTCCAGCTAGCACAATGCCTGTATCATGATCTTTATGTTTCGCAAGTTTTGCCGCCTTGAGTCAGGCGGCGATGTCCCTGAAGCATCGACGCTGGGTCGCTTTCGAACACAGCTCACAGAGCAAGATTTATGGGATCGTTTATTGGGTGAGATTCACCGTCAGCTTGAGGCCAACAATATTATTATGACTCAAGGGCGTATCAACATCATTGATGCCACACCGGTTGAAGCCGCCCAGTCAGGCCCTGGCAATGGCGCAGACGGTCAGCCAACCCGTGATCCTGATGCCAACTGGCATGTGAAGAGTGACAGCCGTGGGAAGATGAAATCGATTTATGGGTTCCCGGTTCATACTGGCGTCGACGAGGATGGCTTTATTAGTCACCTTTTAAGGTTAAAACCACCGCCTTTAGGCGGTCAGATTTATCTGCGATACTTACTGTAATGATAGAGAGAGGTGTTCTTGTATGGAATATTGTTACGGAAGTCATACGGTTTTTAAGATTCAGTATCATTTTGTATTGGTCACGAAATATAGATATCAGGTGTTGAAAGGTGAGGTGGGTTTGCAGGTTCGAGAGCTGATACGACAGACGTGCCAGGCTTTTGAAATTGAAATTTTAAAGGGTGTAGTTCAGCCAAGCTATTTGAGAGTTTTCCTGAGTTGAAAAGACGCTGCTGGGAGAGGCACTTTTGGGCGAGAGGCTATTTTTGTGTCACCTCAGGTGATCTGACAGAAGAGATGATTAAGCACTATTTGGAACATCACTTTGAGCCTAGGGCCTGTCGTCAGTTAAGCCATATGACGGAAGCAGCGAGGTGTATGGCGCCGAGGAAGGTTGAAGCGCGTGTATCATATCTTGTCGCAATGGCGCGGTATTGCTTGAGTTTAGCGAAAAGATTCKCTACTAAATGCCGCCATTTATACATCTCTTTATCGTATTTACGTTGCTCTTTTCTGTTGGCTTTTGGCGGAATAACGGCTGTAACGCCCGCTTCCTTTA
>NVRF01000043.1 GCA_002400775.1 Gammaproteobacteria bacterium | reverse complement strand
TTTCCATGTGAAAGACACATTTCTTGCAAACTATTTTACCTCTATTGCTCGCTTATTTCCTTAAAATTAAGGACTTAGGTATTCTTCAGGGACGACTATCTAAATGACTGCCGAAAATGCTACGTTTACGCGCCGTTAGCGCTTCATAGACTCAAAAAATTCAGCATTGGTTTTGGTGGCCTTGAGTCGATCAATCAAAAACTCAATCGCAGCCAGCTCATCCATAGGATGCAAAAGCTTCCGTAGTATCCACATCTTTTGCAGTTCATCCGGTTGGGTTAAATACTCTTCACGACGAGTACCAGAACGATTAACATTAATTGCGGGATAGATACGTTTTTCAGCAATACGGCGATCAAGATGCAACTCCATATTACCGGTGCCCTTGAACTCTTCGTAGATGACATCATCCATACGCGAGCCCGTCTCAATCAAGGCCGTAGCGATAATAGTCAGACTACCACCTTCTTCAATATTACGGGCACTACCAAAAAAACGTTTGGGACGATGCAATGCATTGGCATCTACACCACCCGTCAGCACCTTGCCTGAAGAAGGGATCACCGTGTTATAGGCTCGCGCTAAACGCGTAATCGAATCAAGTAAAATAACCACGTCACGTTTATGCTCGACCAATCGCTTGGCCTTTTCCATGACCATCTCGGCGACTTGCACATGGCGCGTCGCGGGCTCATCAAAAGTACTGGAGACAACTTCGCCGCGAACAGAACGTTCCATTTCAGTCACTTCTTCAGGACGCTCATCGATTAACAAAACGATAACGTAGCATTCAGGGTTTTGCGTGGTAATAGAATGCGCAATATTTTGCAGCATCATGGTCTTACCCGCTTTAGGCGGCGACACAATCATTCCGCGTTGGCCTTTACCAATTGGCGATACCAATTCGATAACGCGTGAAGTAATATCTTCTGTGCTACCGTTACCTAACTCTAGCGTCAGCCTTTCATTAGCAAACAGCGGCGTCAGGTTTTCAAATAGAATTTTATTCTTGGCATTCTCTGGCGACTCAAAATTAATCTCATTAACCTTGAGCATGGCGAAATAACGCTCGCCATCTTTAGGCGGGCGAATTTTTCCGGAAACCGTGTCGCCAGTACGCAAATTAAAACGTCGAATCTGACTAGGGGAAACATAAATATCGTCTGGGCCAGCTAGATAAGAGCCTTGTGCCGAACGCAGAAAACCAAAGCCATCTTGCAAAATTTCCAGAACACCATCGCCATAAATATTCTCTCCCTTCCTGGCGGCAGCCTTAAGAATAGCGAAGATAATGTCTTGCTTGCGCGATCTGGCCTTGTCGTCAATGCCGAGTGATTGCGCAATTTCAATTAATTCAGTAGGCGACTTTTGTTTGAGTTCGGTCAGATTCATCGTATTCTCGGAATCTGGAACATCTTCATGATCGCTGCTCTTGCGACTGTCATTATTGTTGTTAGTGCGCGGAACACGCGGGGTGCGGGGCTTACCTTCTTTTTGTGCATTATTTCTAGCTTGGATTTTTTCGACAGTAGCAGACATAGGCTGAATTCGCTTGATTGTTTGTTGAGACAGAGATTGGACACAATGTATGCCCAACTAAAAACTTGGAAGGATGCCTGGAAACGGCGGTTTATTAAATGTACCTTATTACCTTATCGGTATTACCTTATCGGTTAACGCTACCATGAAAAACGGGAAAGGTCTAGATCTTTCCCGTTTTTCATGGATTTAAAGATTACTATCCAGAAACGCGGATAACTGTGATTTTGTTAATGCTCCAACCTTTGTTGCTTCGACATTACCGCCTTTAAACAACATCAAAGTCGGAATACCACGAATCCCGTAGCGAGGTGGAGTTGCCGGATTTTCATCGATATTAAACTTGGCAATCTTTACCTTATCGCCATATTCATTAGCGATCTCTTCCAGGATAGGCGCGATCATTTTACAAGGACCACACCAGTCAGCCCAAAAATCGACCAGGGCAGGTGTGTCCGAATTCAGCACTTCTTCGTCAAACGACGCATCAGATACATGAACAATGTTACCACTCACTCGTTATCTCCTATTCTTCATCAAGGAACCGTGGACCTATCTCGGTACAAACAAACATCAAAAAAACGATTGTAAGGTAAGACGGTAAAACCACCACTGTTTATATTCAGTATATATGTGTTTCCACTAATTCCAAGGACTTCGTTAATCAACCGCTAATAATAGCGCGGTAATCTTTCCATAGTCGAGCCTTACATCGGCGGTAAGTTTACAATCTTTACTTCTCACCACCAGCTCTGCGCTTAGAATAGCATAAGTCAGCACTCGTTTCGCCAGCGGCTTCCAGCACCAGTACTTATAAACATCACAGCGCCTCAGTCAAATCAGCAAGCAATCTAAAGCTCAGGTTCTATCTATTTAAAGATTAGCCGGCTTTTTAGTGGCTGCTGCACGCGAGTAAAGCCAGGCCGGCATGAGCTCAAAATAGAACTTAAGAAATACTACCTGCGGTTACACGCGAAAAGCCGAACAAACTTGACACTTTCATGTTCTGCATGGCATAAAGGTCGGCTTAAGCTTTTTTAAGCTTAGTGTTGTACCTAATGGTTTTGTACGATTATAGGCGCGCATTATGTTGTCTTTGACTGCAATTACGGCCGTAGTCCACATACAATTTCGTAAGGTACTTTTTATAAGTAACGTTGCAATCACATAGGAGATTGTTATGAAAGTGAGTTGGATTGTTAGCGCAGCAGCAGCTGCAACGTTGATGGTTGGTGTTGGTTCTGCCAGTGCTGATGAAGCTTTAGCTAAAGCAAGTGGTTGTTTTGCTTGTCATTCCATTGAAAGAAAGGTGCTTGGTCCATCATGGAAAGACGTTTCAGCGAAATATGCTGATGACAAGGCTGCTGGTAAAGCACATTTGCTGWCCAARGTTGCCAAAGGCGGTAAGGGTGTTTGGGCTGATCAAGGTATCAATGCTGCGATGCCTCCTTACTCACCACGCGTGAGCGATGAAAACATCGAGAAGCTAGTGGACTTTATCCTTGCGCTTTAGTCGCTAAGGGTTAACCTCGCACAGAGCTTGTTGAACCAGGCTCTGTGTTTGTGGACTAAAAAGCCGACCTTAAAAGGGTCGGCTTTTTTATTGGCACCCATATCGAAAACAAAATATGCGCTTCCACCATCCGGTGTAGAGTTTCTCTGTCTGCATTCAGTATGAAACACTACACTTAGGGGCCTGTCGGACTTAGGGTGATTCTCGGCAACTACTCCATGCGTTGCCTTACCTCCTGCATCCCTGCAGTCGTACTGCGGCGGCGGGAAATCGGCCCATTTTTCCGATCTTTTTCATTAAACAGGCTCACTATTCGCCTCAAAAGATCGAAAAATAGTTTCAATTTCCCACTTGCCTCGCTACGAACGCCCAAATCCAACAGGCTCCTCGGCATCTATATTTCCAGCATCTCAAAATCTGATTTACCAGCTCCGCACTCCGGGCACACCCAGGTCTCCAGCACATCTTTCCAGAGAGTACCCGGAGCAATGCCGTCATCCGGCCAACCGGCCTCTTCGTCGTAGACATAACCACATACAACACACATATACTTTTTCATTCAACAGACCTTTATTCACGCAATCCCCATCAATATCGGGGAGAACATTGCAAACTCAACAACAATATTTATCACAATTTATTTATCATAATTCTTTTCGGCGCGGTAGAATAACATGCTCAACACGCCTTGTTTATGCCGTCGTCACAACTCATCTATGCCAAAACCCATAGTCCTCTGTTTTTCTGGTGCCGATCCCTGCGGCGGTGCCGGCACACAAGCCGATATTGAGGCTATCAGCAGCATGGCCTGCCATGCCGCAGCCATTACAACCGCATTAACAGTACAAAATAGCCAGGGGGTCGACAGCTATCAAAGCGTCGATACAAACTATCTACGCGCACAAAGCCTGTCGATACTCGATGACATGCCTATCAATGCGTTCAAAATCGGTATGCTCGCTAATCGCACACTCATTACCACTATCGCTGATATTGTCAGCTCGCATCAAAATACTCCCTCGGTGCTTGATCCCGTGATGTCCGCCAACACAGGAGGGGCCTTGAGCGATGACGGCTACGCAAGCTGCCTCCGCCAACAACTTTTGCCGCTGGCAACTATTGTTACCCCTAATTTACCTGAGCTTTACCAGCTGGCACCTGAGGCCGGCAATATTGCTGAAGCATGTCGCCAAATTTCAAAAAACGGCTGTGCCTATGTGCTGGTAACAGGCACACACGACGACAGCGATGAGGTGATCAACCGCTTATTCAAATATGGCGAACTGATCGATGAACAACACTGGCCTCGCCTGCCTGGTGAATACCATGGCTCAGGCTGCACCTTGGCATCGTCACTGGCGGCACTGCTCGCAAGGGGTGTCGACATTCTCGGGGCCGTGCGTGATGCGCAGGATTATACCTGGCACAGCCTTAAAGCCGGACAACGCCTGGGCAAGGGGCAAACTCACCCCGATCGTTTTTTTTGGGCAAAAACAGGTTGGTCACGTGACTAAAGCCATTATTCGTGGTCTCTATGCCATCACCCAAGTCGTCGCCAACGACGAAGAGCGTTTGTATGACAACGTTGCCGCAGCGCTTCGCGGTGGCGCGCGATTCATTCAATACCGTGACAAAGTCCATAATGGAGTGAAACGACAACGTATCGGTCATCGTTTACTGATGCTGTGCCGCGAATATGGCGCCACGCTGATTATCAACGATGACATCGCACTGTGCCTGGCAATTGGTGCCGGCGGCGTCCATCTTGGCAAGGGAGATGCCAACATTAACACGGCAAGAGCGCAGTTAGGCGAGACCAAAATTATAGGGGTTTCCTGTTACAATCAGCTCCAGCTCGCAGTTCAGGCACAACAAGACGGCGCGGACTATGTTGCCTTTGGCAGCTTTTATAACTCATCAACAAAGCCGGATGCTGTTGCAGCACCTCTGTCATTACTAACAGAAGCCCGTATGCATGTAACAGTGCCTATTGTCGCCATTGGCGGCATTACTGTTGATAACGGTCAGCCACTGATCACAGCCGGCGCCGATGCGCTAGCCGTCATCAATGGCATATTTGGCGAAGATGATATTAAAGCCGCTGCGCAAACGTTTTCAGATTATTTTTTGGATTAACACTACAGATATAGGCTAAAAGCACCATGACACGCTCACACGATCTATTTGAACAAGCCCAGCAAGTTATTCCCGGTGGTGTTAACTCACCTGTTCGCGCCTTTAAAGGTGTAGGCGGCGACCCCATTTTTTTTAAGCGCGGCGTAGGTGCCTATATCTTCGACGAAGACGATAATCGCTATATCGATTACATTGGATCCTGGGGACCAATGATTCTTGGCCACGCCTATCCGTCTGTCATCAAGGCCGTAGAAAAATCCATACAAAATGGCTTGGGATTTGGTGCGCCAACCGCCATTGAAACCGAAGTGGCTGCCAAAGTATGTGAAATGGTGCCGTCAGTAGAACAAGTACGCATGGTGAGCTCAGGCACCGAAGCGACCATGAGCGCTATTCGTCTCGCTCGCGGCTATACCGGGCGCGACAAGCTGATCAAATTCGAAGGCTGCTATCACGGCCATTCTGACTCTTTATTAGTCAAAGCCGGTTCCGGTGCCTTGACGCTGGGCGTGCCAACTTCACCCGGTGTCCCTAGCGCATTAGCAGAACTCACCATCACGCTTGACTATAACCACATCGATCAAGTCAAACAGACTCTCGACGTCATTGGCAAGGACATTGCCTGCATTATCGTTGAGCCTGTCGCTGGCAATATGAACTGCATTCCACCGGTTCCCGGTTTTCTTGAAGGGCTGCGTGAATTATGTAACGAACACAGCGTAGTATTAATCTTTGATGAGGTCATGACCGGCTTTAGGGTCGCTCGCGGTGGTGCGCAAGAATACTACGGCGTCACACCGGATTTAACCACCCTGGGTAAAGTAATTGGCGGCGGCCTGCCGGTCGGTGCCTTTGGTGGAAAAAAAGAAATTATGCAACACATCGCGCCCACTGGCCCGGTTTATCAGGCCGGCACCTTATCGGGCAACCCAGTCTCTATGGCAGCAGGGCTGGCAACATTGCAGGCGCTGGATACCCCTGGTTTTTATGATGACCTGACAAACGCATCAAAACGACTGGCCGAGGGACTGCAAGAGATCGCTGAAAAGCATACGATTCCACTGACGGTGAATTACGTCGGTGGCATGTACGGCTTCTTCTTCACCGACGCGCCCAAGGTGCATTTTTATCATCAAGTGGTCGACTGTGACATCAAACGCTTCCAGAAATTTTTTCACGGAATGCTAAACGAAGGGGTCTATCTTGCTCCGTCGGCATTCGAAACCGGATTTGTTTCAGCAGCGCACGATGAAGCGGTGATTAACGCAACATTGGCCGCCGCCGATAAGGTCTTTACCACACTTTAAAAGACACCGAGCAAATTACGTTAGATGGATATCATTCAGATCGTCGTATTGGCGATCGTACAAGGGCTGACGGAATTTCTGCCTATATCAAGTTCCGCTCATTTGATATTAGTGCCCCGAATTGCCGGCTGGCCAGACCAAGGCCTGGTGTTCGATGTCGCAGTGCATCTAGGTTCTTTAATTGCCGTCGTCACTTATTTTAGAAAAGATCTTCAGCAACTCTGGTTGGGGTGGTGGCGGTCACTGACCTTACGACAACACAATATGTATAGCCGAATGGCATGGGGCATTATCGTCGCCACCATTCCCGTTTCTATTGTCGGCCTGGTGTTTAGCGATGCGATCTCCACCTATCTACGCAGCCCCTTGGTTATTGCTGCGACAACTATCGGCTTTGGTCTATTACTTTGGTACGGCGACCGCATTGGTAGCAAGCAACGCGAAGAATCAAAAATTACCTGGCGTGACATGATGATTATTGGTCTGGCGCAAACGCTGGCCTTAATTCCCGGTACCTCGCGCTCTGGCATTACAATCACTGCAGGGCTAATGCTGGGCCTGACGCGCGAGGCCGCAGCACGATTCTCCTTTCTTTTATCGATACCGACGATTGTGGCCGCCGGATCACTGCAAACCATAGAGCTGATTCGCGATGACAGCCTCACGGTGGATTGGGCCAGCATGATACTGGGAACAGTCTTATCTGCTCTTGCGGCGTATGTGTGTATTTATTATTTTCTTAAAATAATAAATAGTATTGGCCTGATGCCGTTTGTTATCTACAGATTGGCATTAGGCGTGGTGTTACTCATTCTGTTTTTATAAACAACACTGAAAAGTAGTCGCTGCATTCAATGCACAAACTCGCTACTGATACGCTCAAAAATTTTCGTATTGCCCATAGTACGTGCAATGATCAATGCACCTTGCAGTGTTGCCAGTAAATGCAGCGCCTTAGCCTTCAGTTTTTTCTTTTTCTCATTACTGTCTATGCGCTGATACACGGTTTTTAACCAAGCGATATTCAGTTCGAAAAACCGCGCCACCTCCTGAGCAACTACTTCCGGTAAAGAACTTGCTTCCGCGCCCATCATGCAAGCAAGGCACATTGCTTTGTCTTTTATTAAACATTGATGATAGCGATCAATGTAGCGCTGTAATAATGCTTTTGCCGACACATTATTATCTTCAGGGTCACCTAGATATTCAAGCAAGCGTTCGGTGTAGCCATGCATCACATTGACTCCTAAATCTGCCTTGGTGGGAAAATGATAATGAACGCTTGCGCTTTTTATTCCTACATCGGCGGCTATATCTCGAAAACTAAAACCGTTGTAACCGGAAACTCGAATGCGTGTCTCTGCCACATCGAGAATTTTGCTTTGGGTGTCATTTTTAGCAGCCATAGAACCAACCTAGTGATAGATAAATTTCTAAAGCGGTTATTGTCACACAGCCTGACGCTACAATTCCATCCGGGAACTGAGTTAAACTAACGCAGAAAATTAAAAGCAAAAAAAGGGATAACAAAATAACGGGGCAGGGTAAAACAGAGTCTTGGCGGCCGCAAGAACATCCTGCGGCACAACCAGGGGAATAGCTAGCCAGCAGCGTAGTATTCCTCAACTTTCGCAACTTCATTTTTAGAGCCCAGCACAACACCGACGCGCTGATGAATCTCTGTCGGCTCAACTTCGACGATACGGCCCGTACCTGTTGAAGCAGCGCCACCAGCTTGCTCGATAATCATCGCCATTGGATTAGCTTCATACATTAAACGTAAACGACCCGCCATTTCCGGATTCTTGTTATCGCGCGGATATAAGAAAATGCCACCACGGTTAAGAATACGATGTACTTCAGCAACCATCGAGGCAACCCAGCGCATATTAAAATTACGACCGCGYGGACCTGTTTCACCCGCCAGGCAGTCTTCGATATATCGCTTGGTCGGGCCAACCCAAAAACGTGAGTTCGACGCATTAATAGCAAACTCGCCCGTATCTTCAGGAACAGTCATATTCGGGTGTGTCAATATGAACTCACCAATATCGCTGTCCAAGGTAAAACCGTTTACGCCATTACCGGTGGTCAACACAAACATAGTTGACGGGCCATAAAGCGCATAACCAGCGCAGATCTGTTTAGTACCTGGCTGCAAGAAGTCTTTGACTTCCGGTGTTTCAACACCTGCTGGTGCATGCAAAATCGAGAAAATCGTACCGACTGAAATATTAACATCGGTGTTTGAAGAACCATCAAGCGGATCAAACAAAGCCAGGTATTTACCTTTAGGGTATTGCGCGGGAATCTGGATGGGATCCTCCAATTCTTCAGACGCCATACCCGCCAAATGCCCACTCCACTGCATGGCTTCAACCATCATGTCATTGGAGATAATATCCAGCTTTTTCTGGGTTTCACCTTGCACATTCTCGCTTTCCAGCGCACCCAATACGCCGATCAAATCGCCTTTGTTAACTGCTGCTGAAATACGCTTACAGGCCGTTGCGATATCGGCCAATAAGCCACTGAAATCGCCTGTGCCCTTGGTCCGACGCTGTTCCTCAATAATAAACTGAGTCATCGTTTCGCCTTTATGCATAATCAAAATCCTCTATCGTGAAAAAACTGGCTACAGATCGCAACCAAGCTTATTACAAACTGGCAACGACSCAAATGGCGCTCATTATACGGYGTAARCCACYAAAATAAAGCTGCTATACTCGCWMCGCATGGCATATWCCCATAACATTGACCCKATYGCGCTCAGYCTYGGCCCCCTCGACATACACTGGTACGGCATTATGTAYTTRCTTGGTTTCGCYGGWGCCTGGTGGMTYGGCGTTCWACGAACCAARCAAGCCCAYGTTRATTGGACKSYYGAACAAGTCGGCGAYSTCATCTTTTACGGTGCCATGGGTACTATTATTGGCGGTCGGCTCGGGTATTTACTGTTTTACGATTTCGCCAATCTCGTTGCCGACCCAAGTCGCATCATTCGYATMTGGGAAGGCGGCATGTCCTTCCATGGTGGCATTATCGGCGGCATTATCGCCATGTGGCTATTTAGTCGTAAGACYAACAAACACTTCTTGCAAGCCATCGACTTTGGCGCCGTGCTGATACCTATAGGCCTTTTCACCGGCCGTATAGGTAACTTTATTAACGGCGAACTATGGGGCAAGACCAGCGACGTTCCGTGGGCGGTGATTTTTCCAACAGGTGGCGAGCTTCCACGCCACCCATCGATGCTTTATGAGGCCATCCTGGAAGGTCCTGTGCTATTTGCCATTCTCTTTCTCGTTTCGCGAAGATCGCAACCAATTGGTCTAATATCGGGGCTATTTCTACTATTTTACGGTATTTTTCGCTTTGCCGTAGAGTTTGTACGCGTCCCCGATGAACACCTCGGCTACCGTGCTTTCGATTGGTTAACCCAAGGTCAGATTCTTAGCGTACCCATGATCATTTTAGGCATCGGCCTGRTTATTTATTCGCAGAAACAAAAAACTGCACCCYCGGTATAAAACTTACAGYAGCGAATAGCACCTTATGCRACAACATCTCGATTTGATGCGTTATGTCCGTGATCACGGCGTCCGTAAAGAAGACCGCACCGGCACTGGCACCATCAGCATCTTTGGCTACCAGTGTCGTTATAATCTAAGCGAGGGTTTCCCCGCAGTTACCACCAAAAAACTGCATTTTAAATCGATTATYCACGAACTWCTSTGGTTTNTTAAGNGGCGACACCAAYATCGCYTATCTWAARGAAAAYGGYGTYTCRATWTGGAATGARTGGGCCGATGAAAACGGCGAACTAGGCCCGGTCTACGGTCACCAATGGCGCTCCTGGCCAACACCGGATGGCGGCCATATCGACCAAATCAGTCAGCTCATCGATTCCATTAAAAAGAACCCCGACTCACGACGGCTAATTGTCAGCGCCTGGAATGTAGCCGAGGTCGAAAACATGGCGCTACCACCCTGTCATTCCTTATTTCAGTTTTACGTAATAGAAGGCCGTTTGTCATGCCAGCTTTATCAGCGCAGCGCCGACATCTTTCTTGGCGTACCGTTTAACGTGGCATCTTATGCGCTACTGACCTTAATGATTGCGCAGGTCTGTGAGCTGCAACCAGGTGACTTTATTCACACCTTTGGCGATGCGCATTTATACCTTAACCATCTCGAACAAGTTGAGCTGCAACTTTCACGCACACCGTTTACCCTGCCTACCATGAAGATCAACCCTGACGTGCAGTCTATTTTTGATTTCAAGTATGAAGACTTCCACTTGGAAAACTATCAATCACATCCCGCAATCAAAGCACCTGTAGCAGTGTAAATATATTTTACTGCTCTGACCAAATCGCAAACTCATTACCATTCGGGTCGGCAAAATGAAAACGCCGCCCACCCGGAAATGAAAATATCGACTTAATAATTTTACCGCCCGCATTCTCAACACGGCCTACAGCGTGCTCTAATTCCTTCGCGTAAAAAACAAGTAGCACGCTTCCGGTTTTCGTCGACACAATATTATTGGATTTATAAAAACCACCATCGAGCCGACCATCACTGAAGCTACAATATTCTTCACCCCAGTCCACAAACTCCCAGCCAAATAATTCGAAGAAAAAAGATTTGGTTTGCTTTAAATCTAAAGCAGGTAGTTCGACATAGTCTATGCAGTTTTCTTTTTTCATTACTTTAGCCTCCGCAGCATTGCTTCATCAGATAAACCTGTAATCTCAACGACCTTGCGTGCTGATGTTTTCCCTCTTACTGTTGACACACTGTCACGAGAATCACTTGCTCGACCGCATTATTGGTTTTACTTTTTTCAGGTGAAATCGCCACGCGTACTTTTTATGCGTCACACAACCGCACCAAAAATGTAGCCGATCACAGCGGTAGCGACCATTGCCAACGCTCCCCAAAAAATCACCCTACCGGCTCCAACAGCAATACCAGCACCGCCGATCTTTGCAGCTATTGCACCGAGAACAGCTAAAAATACCAAGGTGCTCACCACAATAACCATAATTATGCGGTCCATAGGAACAACCGCAACAAGCAACACAGGCAGAGCTGCGCCAGCGGTAAACGAAGTGGATGATGCCAATGCTGCCTCGACCGGCCGTGCCCTATGTGTATCAGACAAACCAAGCTCATCTCGCGCATGTGCACCTAACGCATCATGCTCCATAAGCTGTGCAGCAACGCGTGCAGCAAGCTCTTTATCAAGGCCTCTATCAACATAGATACTTGCCAACTCGTCTCGCTCAAATTCAACATCGATTTCAAGCTCCAGCCTTTCTCGCTCAAGGTCTGCTGTCTCACTATCAGCTTGTGAGCTTACTGAAACATATTCTCCTGCGGCCATAGACATGGCCCCTGCAACCAAACCTGTAATAGCTGCAAGCAATAGATCAGCGCGCGCAGCATTAGCAGCAGCGATACCAACCACAAGACTGGCTGTCGAAATCAAGCCATCATTTGCTCCCAATACGACGGCACGCAACCAACCAATTCTGGAACTATAATGTTGTTCAAAATGTTGTTTTCGCATGACTTACCCTGCCCCCACAAGCGTTAAACCAGCAAAACTCCGTACTAACAATAATCTTGTATCTTACACACCGATCATTCATGTTTGTATAGTCGTGAATAACTAAATGAGTGAGGATGTGTTTACTCTGCCGCCTTCATTCTTTTATTTTTTGACCTTAGCGCTACTATACTCAAATTTTAAAATTCTCAATGCTTGGCATTGCAGCAATGCTTTAGTCTTAGCTAGAACCAGTGCACGCACAGACATAATAACAAGGACGTTCAAGAGCACGTTAATTTTATTAACACAGAAATTGGCATTGGGAGCATGCTCATACAATAACTTCTTTTGTCCAGCATACACAGAGCCACCCCATAATCGTGTTTCATCGCCATGCAACAAATCTTCAAGCACCTGAGAATCATGTACGTTCGCCGGTGTCACTGCGACTGAATGAATCAGCTTTGTTTTTCTATCAACACCCATGTGCGCTTTCATTCCAAAATACCACTGATTTCCCTTTCTTGTTTGATGCATGTCCGGATCACCCTTCTTTTCTTTATTTTTGGTCAATGTCAGAGCATTAATAATCATGCCATCAACAAGGGTTCCTCTGTTTACTTGCAGGCTATTTTCAGCCAGGTAAGTATTGACCAGACCAAATAGCCGATCGCCAAGGGTATGTTTTTCCATTAAATGGCGGAAGTGAAATAGCGTTGTTTCATTTTTATCGGCGTTGTGGTTTTTTCGTCGGTATTATACTATTTTCTGTAATTAATCAGAGCTGCCTTAGATGGGATTACAAGAGCTTCTAATTCTCGGACATAATCCTTGCTATTAGAATAATAATTAAGTGCATTCAAAACCCAGGCATTATGTAGGATTGTATTCCTATATAATTAATTCGAGAGTGAGAAAGCAATGATTTTTTAAATGTTCTTGATAAGCGTTAAAAATAACCGGGATCCTCGATAATATTGTTTTATGGATGTTTTTCCTATAAAACATCTAGTTATGTGTACTGGTCAACTAATTCCGGACACTTTTTTTAGAGAGCTTTCTTCATAGTTAATTGGTGACTGATCACCATTAGCAGTATGCAGCCTGTCAAGGT
>NVRF01000042.1 GCA_002400775.1 Gammaproteobacteria bacterium | reverse complement strand
GGCCGCACCTCCAATGTCCACTTTAACAACCCGGACTTTGTAAAGTATGCCGAATCGTTTGGCGCCAAAGGCTATCGTATCGAGCAAGCTTCCGATTTACTGCCAACAATCGAAAAGGCACTGGCCGACGACACCGTCTCGATTATCGATTGCCCTGTCGACTACAGCGAAAACCTGAAATTGACCGAAAAATTGGGCGCCTTAGTATGTCCGACCTAGCAACAACGGCTGCAACCAGCCAGGAACCTACGGTTCTTCGCGAGTTGAATTTGCTGAGCTATAACATCCAGGTCGCTACCGGATCAAGTCGCTTCAGTCACTACCTAACAAGAAGTTGGCGTCATGTCTTGCCGCACACAGACAGCTTTAGCAATCTTGAACTCATCGCTAAAGCGATAAAACCCTATGACATCATTGCTTTGCAAGAAGCCGATGCCGGCAGCCTACGTAGCTCCTACACCAATCAAACCGAGTACATCGCAGAGAAAGGCGATTTCCCCTATTGGTGGCATCAAAGCAATCGCCAAATTGGGCGATTTGCCCACCATAGCAATGGCATGCTAAGCAGACTTAAACCGCTTGAAGTAAGCGAACATAAACTGCCTGGACGTATTCCAGGCCGTGGTGCCATGGTGGCGCGATACGGCACTGAAGAAGAATATATTATGGTCGTCGTGCTGCATTTAGCGTTGAGCCGCCAGGCACGTATGTTACAACTTGGCTTTCTCGCTGAAATTATTGAAAATGAACAACACGTAGCGGTGATGGGTGATTTTAACTGCACCAGTCAAAGCTACGAAATTCGCCGCTTTGCCGAGAGAACTGGATTAATGATGCCAGAAGAACGTCATGACACATTTCCTAGCTGGAAGCCCATGCGCAACATCGATCACATTCTGCTATCGCCATCACTCAAGGTAAAAAAAATGTGCGTACTGCCAGAAAGCGCATCTGATCATCTGCCGATTTCTGTCAATATTGACCTGCCGTTTTTATTGTCCGCTTAAGCAAATAAAATATTGGTGGATCAGCTAGTTACTCATGGCAATAATTTTCGCTTCTTATAGTATTTATCAATACCACAACTTATCAAGTTCGCACTATTCATAATATTTACATCAATCAATTAAAATACCAAAAAACCCAAGGCCCCTGGCTCTTAATTTTTTCAATTTTAGCGATAACATAAAATTCATGAGCAAATATGTTCAACAATTTAGACAACTCGAAATCACAGGCCTCTATATTCTTTTTTTCTTCCTGCCCTTTCTCAAAATACCAAAAAGTATAGGTCTGGGACTATTTGTACTCGGGGCTATCGGCTGGCGTGTTCTGGACAAATCAGTGAAATGGAGGAAGCCGGATACATTTGAAACACTGCTCATATTATTTGCTATAGTTGCCGCCATCAGCACAGTGCTCAATTGGCCTTTTCCAAAAGGCGCCAATGGCCTTAAAGACAGCCTGATTATCGTCGCTATTGGCCTGATTATTTATAACCATCATTACACAGATGACCAAATCAAAAAATTAGCCTGGGTGTTTTTAGCAGGCACCACAATCGGGCTGGGCTTTGGCTATTATGAATTTTATAGTGGCCTAAATCCATATTTTGAGTTTCCAAGAATGTCCGTGGCCGAAACAGCAACCATCAGTGGTATTGCACTCGCCGTAGCAATTGGCATATTACTGGACTCTACTTCAAAGTTTTCCCATAAAGAAGTTGCCATAGCAGGTACTTTGGCGGCACTTTTCTTTTGTTGCCTCGTTTTCATGGGCAATCGATCCGGATTATTAGGCTTTTCAGTATTTTTTATATTCATCCTCATACTCGATATAAAAAGCGCAAAAGCTCATGTGATTTTGCTATTAATGGCCACACTTATTCCTTTGTCCATCTTTCTTGCCGACGAAAAATTCAAGTCCAGAATAAAGCATATAATTTCCACAAAAATATCAATCAATTCAGATAATATGTTTTCGCAAAACGATGCATTCAGATTCAAGCACTGGGAACTGTCTATCGCTCAATACAAATATAGCGACAAGAAATTATTTGGTGTTGGACCGAGGAACCACCCTTCAATTGATATTGAAGAGCTAAGTAGAAGATCAACGAGCTTTCACTCAGAACCTTTTGAAAAACCTCATGCACATAATATGTACCTTACCAAGTTATCTGAGGAAGGCTTACTTGGTCTTACTATACTGATTTTATTATTAGTCTTTTCACTAAGCAAACTCTACAGCCACCGCAAACAGAACAAAGACCCTCAATGGCTTTTTATTGCGGGTTTTGGGGCACTTGTCATTCCTTGCATTGCTGGCATATTTTATGCGCCTTATCGGCGTGAAGTAGCCTGGGTGTCGATTTTATTTATCGCTCTGTTTATCCATGCGCAGAAAAAAAGCAAGACGATTAATTCAGCATCGAAGACTATCTGATAATGTCGAGTTTTACGTAAGCCCAGGAAGAGGAAGGTGCCTGGCTGGAGGCGAACACCCGCCATTAACCTATTTTAGACATGCCTACTTATAAGCCTGATGGCTCTCAAGTATTTCTACTATAGCCCTTGCTCCTCTCTCACCCGCAGGTTCTGACGTCAGTGAAAACGTCTCCTCTCGCAATATATTCTGAACAGGTTCATATTGATTAAAATTCTTAAGGGCAGACATTAAAATCGTCTCCAGCGCGGAAAGATCATTTACCACATCTCCCATTTTCCACATACGAAAATTTTCATTATTTTTCCAATTCCTCTTATGAGTATTTAAAAAAATACACGGACGCGATTTATACCCGATAAATTCGTAAACCTGACTACTGACATCACCAAGGTAAATGTCCGCAGGCTTGGTATAGGACATATCAGAAAGACGTTCACTGTGAAGATCAATCTTAATGTTTTTCGCTCGATAATATTCTAGAGGCACATCTTTATTTTTCTGAAATAGCAAAACATGAGGGGCAAAAATCAAATTAAACCTTTGATCTTTAATAAAATATTCTATAATTTTTCGACCCCATCTATGCCAGGATGTTTCGTTATATTTACAATGTGGATTATAGACCACAACCGGATTATCATTATTAAAAAAAGATTCAGGCTCGGATTGAAAAGTAATATCAAACTTGGGATAACCTATCATCCTACCTTTTTCTGGAGTAACCAGGTTTTTTTCTAACATTCTATCCATCTTGGCTTTACCTGAGATCAGGATATAGTCATAGTTTTTATATCTATCTTCAAATCCACACGCCCTATCTCCAGCACCATGGTCTGCTGCTATATATAAAGGATACCCTGTCTTGCGGCTGCCAAGCATATGATTGTACTTGTCAGTCGTCACCAGCGTATCTTGTTGTAGTAGCGTCTGAAGATTATTTTTAATAACGTATCTAACTCGCGGATGATGCCTATTTTTACCCAGCCTTAATAATCTCTGGAGCCTGGAAGGATAGAGAAACTCGACGCTAAATTGACTATCTGGGAAGCTGGTTGATAATTTTTCCAGCTCATCTTTAAGTTCTTCCGTTGAAACATACAGTGTCACCAAATATCCACTTTTAGTCGCAAGCTGAAATGCTATCGTAGCCATGTGCATAGCATGGGCTATCGTATTTAAAAATAAAAAACCAACTTTCTTCATTACACAGTTTACCCAAATACAGCTAATATCAATTTATGGTGCTGTTTATTGGCTCCAACTCTTTGTTGTATAAAAATTTAAGGGCTTGCTTGTGATAACGAACATTGCCCACGATCAAGGTTAGGCTCTATCTCTCTGTGCAATATTTCACTTAACTGGTCCGCGCCGCCAACATATTCACCCTCCATCCATATCTGCGGCACAGTAATCGGTGTCTTAGGACCAACAATGGGCTTAACTCTGGCTAACATCTCATAGAGCCCACGCGGTTCTTTCACCACATCATGATAACGGTATTCTATATCCGCCTCATTAAGATACTGCTTGGCGCGCTGACAATGCGGACAACTGACTTTGCCAAAAAGATGATTACCTGTGACACGGTGTTTTTTCGCATAGGCCTCGATAACTTTTTGCGTTAACACTCCGCGATTAAGCGCCGCACCTTGGCTGACCAATTTGCCGTCAACCAATACGATAGGCGCATGCCAGCCACCTTTCAGCAAAAGCTTCCACCATTGCGTCAACCAATCCCGCATATCGACTTCAACATGAATACCACTGAGTTCATTATCAATGGTATCAACAATCACATCTTTGGTTAACGAACACTCGCCACAGGGTATCTTGATCTTAAACGGTCCCCAAGCACCGGCCCAACGAAATACCGTAACCGTGACGTCTGCCATAATTACCCCCACTATATGAATATCTGATTTTCATAACAGACGATAATATTCACATACTGCCAATTAAGTTATTGAAACAACTCAATTATAATGATTATTGGCATCTTATAGGTAATAATGTAATTTTACTTTTTAGTATTTCGCCTGCGCCACAGCGACTCGCAGCGACAATATGTGTTGACTCGGCTCTGCCAGCAGGTCACTCACCTAATTCTTTCTGGCCACCAAACTCTTCGCACTCTGTGACTACAACGCTAATAGCCGCTTTTATCAAGCCAATGCTTGGTCGGGGGAAAATCGTATTGATTAGTAAGCATAAGCCTAGACAGGGGCATTTTGACGCGTATGATACTATGGCTAGGTGCCAGCCCTAAACTGTGTACCCAAGATGCCGGTCGTTCAGCAACCATTCAAACAATAAGAATTATAAAAAGGCTTAAAAAAACCAAAAGGCAATATAACTGAGGATAAGATTCAATGATCGTGATAAGGACACAAAAATCATACGGGAACAAAGCTAAAACCTGTAATAGCCAAGAAAAAGCTCTCGGAATCGATGAAAGGGCTTGAGGCGAATTACAATATGGCCAAAATCATCAATCGCGATTTTAGCCATACCCAAAATATAATAATAAAACAGGCAACTACGAACCCCCATTAATAACATAAAGTGTGCGTTGTTTCATAATTTAAAAATACTTATTAGCTAAACTAGGCAACACAAGCTGAGAATCGTTCCAAGGATTCTCCAAGCCCGGAATTATAAGGGTATTAGCTACGTTGGTGTTGTCTCAAAAATCCAGGGAGATTATGGTGCTACGATTAATTTTTGCAGGATTATTTTGTACTCTCAGCGTAGCCGGTTGTGGCGGTGGCGGCGGTGGATCAACTAACAGCCCTACTTCGGCGAACAGCTTTATTGAAACCGAAGCAGAGGCATCTCGTTTCCTTGCGCGCGCTACCTATGGCGGCTCAATGAATGAAGTCCAGAGCCTCGCTGGCAGCGATGCCGCCAATTGGCTGGCAGACGAGTTTAACAAGCCGGCAACACTCTACCTTAATCGAGTATTGCAAACACGCGAGCCCGACGGTGATTTTCCTTCACGCGTTCAATCAAATATGTTCTGGCGGGCGATGATTGATGGCAATGATCAGTTACGTCAGCGTATGGTCTTTGCGCTCTCCCAAATTCTGGTTGTCTCAGAAAACGGCCTTGGCAACCGGGCGGATCGCTTTGCTGCCTACATGGACGTACTATCGCGCAATGCTTTCGGCAATTATCGCGACCTTTTAGAAGAGGTCACCTACTCCCCGATTATGGCAGAATATTTGACCTACTTGCGCAATCGCAAGGGCGACCCTAATAGCGGCCGCACGCCGGATGAAAACTACGCCCGCGAGCTGTTGCAGCTGATGACCCTGGGCCTTGTCGATCTCAATCAGGACGGTACACCAAGACTCGGGCCAGGCGGGCTGCCCATTGAAACCTATGGCGGTGATGACATTGTCGGTCTTGCCCGCGTCTTCACCGGACTGAGTTTCGACGGCGGACAAAATTTCTACCAAGGTGCTGGGGTTGATGACCGATACAGACCATTGATTGTCTTTCCAGATCGGCACTCAGAACTTGAAAAGTCGTTTCTCGGTACGACCATACCGGCGGGAACCAGCGGCGAGCAAAGCATCGACATGGCGCTTGATGCGATCTTTCAGCATCCTAACGTTGCACCTTTTATCGCGCGCCAACTTATACAGCGTTTTAGCGCCAGCAGCCCCGATCCAGCCTATGTCTCGCGTGTCGCCGCCGCCTTTGAAGCAGGCGAGTTCATCGCGGGCAACAGACGACGATTTGGCACCGGCGAGCGCGGTGATCTCGAAGCAACGCTGGCTGCCATATTGCTGGATTCAGCATTTTTCGCAGACCCTGCCACGCAAAACAATACACTCGCCAAAGTTCGTGAGCCTGTTTTACGCTTCGCTCACTGGGCGCGTGCCTTCAACATTGATGCCTCAACTGTGCCGAATGAGTCACGCCTTGACAATACATCCAATCCTGCCTCACGTTTAGGTCAGCACGCCTTCCGTTCACCTTCGGTCTTCAATTTTTATCGGCCCGGCTTTGTCGCGCCCGGCACCGAAACCAGCGCGCTGGGCCTTACCGCACCTGAGTTTCAATTAGTCAACACAACGTCTACAGTTGGTTATATCAACTTCATGACCGACTACGTTTTTGATCGCACACCCAGTCGCGATAATGTCGAATCATTTGTTCCCGACTACAGTGCAGAAATCGCCTTAGCTAACGACCCACAAGCGCTGGTCGACCACCTCGATCTATTGCTTAGTGGCAACCGTATGTCCGATATCACCAAATCAGAAATTGTTTTTACCCTTGAAAACACACCCATTCGCGAAGGGAGCGAAGAGGCTGATCGGCTTCGACGTGTTCGAGTTGCCGTATTAATGGCAATAAACTCACCCGCCTACGCGGTCATCAACTAACCTTCCAGAGAGATTAAAAATGGCTTATATCAATAGAAGAAAGTTTCTGGCCAACACTGGCGCTTTAGGCTTTGCCTCAAGCCTGGGTTTACTGGGAAACATGACCGCATCGCGCGCCTTGGCTGCCGACACATCAGGTTACAAAGCACTGGTCTGCGTATTTTTACTTGGCGGCATAGATCATGCTGATACGATCCTGCCCTTTGACCTGGCTTCCTACAACCAGTTAAGCGCTATTCGAAACGGCATGTTTGACGCCTATGGCGTAGGCAGTGGCACCTCCTCGCGCGACAGGGCCAACCTTCGTCAGTTATTCCCTACCGGCGATACAGCACCACTTGGTGAGCGTGATTTCGCGTTACCCGAGCAACTTGCCCCTCTTCACTCTTTATTCAATTCGGGAGAAGTAGCCATAGTTGGCGGCGTAGGGCCATTAATTCAACCGACAACGCGGGCGCAAATCGATGCCAGAAGCGTTCCTTTGCCCAGTCGACTCTTCTCCCATAACGACCAACAATCGACTTGGCAGGCACTAGCAACAGAAGGTGCTGTTAACGGTTGGGGGGGGCGTTTTATCGACGCTGCTCTCGCCGCTAATCCTGGCGCCATCGATCCAAGGTTTTCTGCGATCACCACTGGCTCAAATAGTGTTTTTCTTTCCGGACAAAATGTACGGCCTTTTAGTGTGTCATCAAACGGCCCACAGCGTGTCAACGCACGGTTCAATAGGTCGATCATCAGCGGTAATCGCGATTTTGACGAAACGCGTCGTTTGTTATTCAACTACCTCCGTAGAGGCGATCTCAGCACGCAGAATGTATTTGCGCGTGATTTTGCCGCGTTGCAGTCGGATGGCATTGTAACCGGCAACGAATTTGCCGATGCCTTTGCCGGCGCAACCGTCGACACCATGTTCCCTAATACTGGCCTCGCCAGACAATTACGTGCTGTTGCAAACACAATCAGCATTCGCAACGTTGTCGGCTCTGACCGCCAGGTATTTTTCGTTGGTTTGGGTGGCTTCGACTCACACAGCAATCAAGCTAATACACTTCCCAACAGACATGCTCAAATAGCAGATGCGATATCCAGCTTTCGCGACTCCATGATGGAACTCGGTGTATGGAACGATGTAACTTTGTTCACCGCCTCTGAGTTCGGCCGCACACTTAACGATAATGGCGATGGCACCGATCATGGCTGGGCAGGCCATCACTTCGTCGCCGGCGGTTCGGTACAAGGACAAAGAGTCTTCGGAAGCCTGCCCTCTTCAGACATAAACTCAGCAGAATATACCCGCAGCCGGCTTATCCCCACCGTTTCGGTCGAGCAATATGCCGCCACGTTGGGACGATGGTTTGGTCTCAATGATAGCGAACTCGATGCTGCACTACCCAATCTCGCAAACTTCAATGAAAGAGATCTTGGTTTTATGGGATAGAGTTATGCCAGATATCTCACAAAAAAAGCCCGTCTAAAAGACGGGCTTTTTTAATATGGTGCGCTCGACAGGAGTATGGCCTACGGCCACCCACTTAATATTTTATAAGCTTGAGGCCGTGTTGCAGTAACCGGGTGAATCCGCCGGATTCAAAAGTAGAATTTTCTCGTAAACTGAAGGAAGGAGATTCTGCATGAAAACATCAAGATATAGCGACAGCCAGATTCTGGCGATACTGCAGGCTGAGTCTGGCACACCGGTGCCGGTTCTGTGCCGGGAACATGACATAAGCAACGCCAGCTTTTAGCGCAAAGCCTGCCCTTGGGGTACAAATGACGGGCGAAGTTTGGTGGTATGGATGCCTCGATAATGAAAAGGATGAAAGAGCTGAGGGACGAGAACCGGCGGCTGAAGAAAATGTATGCTGAAGAACGCCTCAAGGCCGAGATGGTCCAGAAAGTGACATCCGCATACGGGGCCAGTATTCGCTTAGTGTGCCTGACCTTTGGTATCAGCGAGACGTGCTACCGCTACCCGCCGATTCTATCCGATGAGAATGCGGAATCGCTGGCTGGCTTGTTCGTCTGACACACAACCAGAAGGATTGGAGCTTTGGTCTATGCCGCGACTATTTACGTAAGGTCAAAGGCTTTAACTGGAACCACAAACGCATTCGCCGGATTGACTATGAACTGGAGCCGAACTTGCGAATAAAGCCAAAACGACGAATTGAACGTGAGAAGCCAGTGCCACTAGCTGTGCCTGATACGCTAAATGAAATAGGGTCGATGGACTTTATGCATGATCAATTAAGTGATGGTCGTAGCTTTCGATTATTCAATGTATTAGATGATTTTAATCGTGAAGATCTGAGTATTGAGCCCGGCAACCCACAACAGAATGCCTATGTTGAACGTTACAACCCCACGGTTCGGTATCGTTGGCTTAGTCAGTATCTGTTCGGATCAATAAAAGAGGTTCAGGACTATGCCACGAAATGGCTTTGGTTTTACAAGAATGAACGGCCCAATCGGGCCAATGGTGGATTGCCACCAAACCAAATGCCGGTAGCCGCATAACCTCCGCTTTTGGCGTCAGTTAATAATGGGAGGACTCCCCTACGAACCTACGAACGTCACACAGCGGCAGCGGGGGGCTTTCAAAAATGCATGGGCTTAGGCACGCCTACGCGCAGCAACGCTATCAGGAAATAACAGGGTGGAAATCTCCCGCAGCGGGCGGCCCCCAAAGTAGCCAGTTAAACGCTGAAAGCAAGAAAACAGATTTGGATGCTCGCTTGATGATAAGCAAGGAATTAGGGCACGAACGAGAACAGATAACCGCAGTTTATTTGGGGCGGTAACAGTCGCTTATTGTATTTTCTGAGGCTATCAATCATTCTGACCGCTCTTGACGGCGCCATTTATCGACAATCTTTTCGACATCCAAATCATCTGGGCCATTAATCCATTTATCATGAAAATCAATATCATCACTATTGGGCTGTGGATTAGGCATATGAAACTGTACTCTTGTAGGCAGCGGCACTGCTTCGCCCATAGCCATACATTCTCCACGACCAAGGCCAGCAAGTATATCCATCAAATCACGTTCTGCTTCTGGAACCAAATTCCTTACATAACTTTGATCTGCCGGATTAGTGATGCGCAGGCACAAAAATGTTCCACATTGAGCCAATACTGTTTCCGACAACTCATGCGGGCGTTGACTTACAACCCCTAGCCCAACACCATACTTTCTTCCTTCTTTGGCAATCCTCTCCATTGATTTTCGCGCACCAGAAAATGCCGCAGAGGAATCGCGGGGAATGTATGCGTGCGCTTCTTCACACAACAGAAGAAGAGGAAATTCTTTGTATTCAGGATTCCAGTAATTAAATTCAAAAGCTAAACGGCCTATTTGTGCTGCTACCGTGGGGCGCACATCAAAAGGTACAGAACTAAGATCGATAATGGTGATGGGAGCTTTAGGGTCACCTAAACCCACAAAATCTCTTAATAGCCCCTCAAGGGTATTTGAAGCATTCCTAACTTGTGGTTTTAAAAGAAAATCGTAGCGCACATCATTTAATTTGCTTTCCAAGCGAATCAAAAATCTATCAAATTGGCCAAATAATGGCCCTTGTTTCTTACCATCGTTTATACGCCTACTATTCTCATTCCTAATTCGATTTAATAACTCATCTAGGGAAAAATAAACTGGCGTATCTACTGACACACGATCTAAACTCAAGCTATCTTTTTCAAGTAAACGCAAATTCAATAAGCTTTCACGAAAGAAAGCTGTTTGATTAGCCGCCTCACGTTCCGAATGATCTATCAGCAAATCACAAAGCTCAGCATAGGTCATTAGCCAATAAGGTATTTCAAGCTTTCGAGCGTCAACATAACGAACAACATTATCGTCAAACGCATATTTCCGTTCCTCGCTCTCTTTATCAACCCAGCTATACTCACCATGCAAATCCAAAAGCACTATATGAGCTTTTGGCATAGTCGCAACAGCACGCTGTAAGATGTTGGCTACAGTATAAGATTTACCGGCACCAGTTTGTCCTAGAATAGTAAAATGTCTCCCGAACAATGAGCTGGGATCAAAATATACTTTTTGACTTTCATTCGTGGGCAAATATCCTACATCATATCCTTTAGATTGAAAGCGATCGAACATCGCACCAATTACTTCTGCACCCGTTGTCGGAAAATTTCCAATACCGCGAGAAAACTGACCTTCTTTATTGATTCTACCAAGAGGTACAAGTGTGATTGTGCGTATAGCTAAAGGATCATTTAATGCCTCTTCTTTTCGCTGTCCCGATTCAAGGGGAATAAATTTTTCCTGTTCGGTCATCCGCGTAACCATGGCTAGGGATTTTGTTTGTTCCTGCTTTATAAGTACGTATGAACCAATTTGCCCCACAAGCACGTCCTCATCCCCAATCGTAATTACGGGTGACGAACCGGGTTCATCATTAACAAGCGAAGCAGAGATGCTGCCACTTTGTACGTCTGTAACATACCCAATTAAAGTTTCCTCTATTACTTCTACCATTGATTCATCCTCTCTATAAATCCTTCGAAAGAGCATAAATCTGGATGCCCCTGCCCTATGTCACCATTTAGAGAACATCTATTCTCCGTGACAATATGAACCCTTGATTTACTCGACCATTTCTCGAAAATCGAGTTAGACAGCTCTTTTGTGATAATTATTAATGTAAAGGTAGAGCGTTCCAAAGCGCTTTCAATTTCTGCATTCACATGCTCATCAGCCATACCGTACCCAAGCGTTATCAATCTATTAAGCTTATCGTCTCCATGAAATAAAGAACCACGAAACTCCGACCATAACGTGGAATATGGAGCACGCCCAGTGTCTTGTGCTTTTCTATATTGTGGAGGAATCATCAATTTTTTAGCTCCTGTAGGGGTAGGGTCATTGAACTTACTCCTCCTGATCCCCGCTTCATCATCGTCATACCAGCCCATTGAGCCATGCAATTTTATTAATCTAATATTTCCAGCCACGCCTCTGACTTGTCGCCCACGGTAATTTCTTTCCCTAACAACTACTGTATGACGAAAAGAACCCGCATCGAAAAACGCATTATCGTGCCCATAAAATCCATCAAAGAGCGTTACACATTCTTGTTCTGCCGCCATTTCAACAAGCGGATCATAATTTAAAGAAAAAACCTTAATCGGTTGTTCTTTTTCCCACCGAGAAAGAAGTGAAACAAATAAACGATGATTATCGAGTGGCGCATTAATATCACGGAAACTATTTGCAATGGCATTAACTACATTATGACGATGCGGTCCTTCAGTAGCTTGGCCAGTATCAAGAAGATCAAGTGCATGCTCTATACCCGTTGCGCCACTATCAATCTTTTCTTGAATCTCTTCCCGTTCTTTCTCTGGAACGTTTTCAGATATTTTTCCCCACAGTTGCCCTGCAAGGGGATACCCTTTTCCACTCAAATATGACGAACCGGCACCCAGCAAGAAACCAACCTTTACTGATGTAGTTTGCTCTCTTATCTTTTGTTCCAGATCACTAATGTACTTCTCCAGCATAAACTCCTATCCACAAATATCACTCAAACAAACATGTACTTCAGAATTCCTTCAGCAGCTCCACGTATATACTATTTCCTCAACATCAGGACTAACGTAGCCGATTCCATATCATAGAAATATTGGCCAATGCTTCCATCCTTTATTTTTTCAACTACATCGTCAATTATGAATAAAGGAACCAAAAACCATTCTCTTGGAATTACCGGCTTTCCAAAGCGATCATTGATTTGAATATCAAGCTTGGCATTATCGAAAAACTTATGAAGAACATGCTCTAGTTTGGCGCGGTTTATGTTGTAAAGTTCATAGGTTGCAACAACGTCAACATCTGCCATTAAATAGGTGGGATCGAGTTTGGCATTGGCTATTCGCCTTTCAACATTTCCGCCCGTAACGCCGATTTTGTGAATGATGTCTCGGCTCTCTTGTATTGCTGGATGATCGGACTTACTTCGCAAAACATATATTGTTCCGCTGGCACAATCGTCATCATCGGTTTCACTGGCAAACAAGGGGCCGCAAGATTTATCCGTAATTATCCGTGCTGATTCGTCTTTGTATAGAGCCCGCTCTAACGACTTCAACAGCATATCACCTTCAGTTCCATTGTCGAAGATCACGCGTAGCCTGTAAGCTTCCCCGCCATGCTCCGCAATAAACTCTTCGCCAACTTCGGCTACATACACTGTTTGGCCAAACAAGATGAAAAGGTATCCCTGAAGTATTTTGGAATTATTTTTAAAGGGTCGCGTTATACGCACACCACTTTTCAATTCTTCTTGAACAGCTTCAAATATCGGTTTGAACGTTTCAAAATCTTCACATGGTGTGCGAGTTCCAATTTCTTCGGCTGCTCTTACTTCTGCGCGTGGCTTAACATGCTTTAGAAAGGTGACATCACCTTCTTTTGGTGTTTCAACGCCAAGCTCCGCAAGAAGCTCTTTATCGCTGTTATATTCTGCCGGAGGCTCTGCTATACGAAAAGCACCTTCGAGAAGACCCTGATGATCAAGTTCTTGAATCAGGCTTTTGCATTCTTCTTTAGAGCGAATTTGATCCAACCTTGTTGCATACAATCGTTCAAAAATATCGTTGTTCTCGCCGTGAGCAGGAGGATGCCCATTCTTCTCTACGAAACGTTGTATTTCTTCAAAGCCTGCAATAACTCTTTCGTCACGCGGAGAACGAGCCGGCTTTTTAGCAAGTTCTGCATCAATACCTAACTGTTCAAGTAGCTCTTGATTGGACTGTTTATTGGATTGGTCAGCCATTGCTATCCTCTGCCACCTTACGTTGCAAGAATGCAATGCCTTCGGCCATGCGTTTTTCCCAAGGGTCAGCCGCAGTCAGTTCTGGCAAACGACCTCGCTCATTTTTGAACTTGACCGCTCGTATAGCCAGCTCTCTCGCTTCTTCCTCAGTGAGTGCCACTTTCTTTGCGCTGATAACCGCCGCTACTTGTTTAAGACTGGCTTCACTCATGGATTTGGCAAGGATTGCATAGGCCTCACTAAACGGGTTTATACGATCAATCAGGTCGATGTCCAGATCGCGCACATCCATCGCAAATTTTCTAACGCTATCGACAAACGCCGTGCTACCGCCTTGTTCTGACTCATTGCCTTTATTGATAATTTCTTTTGCCTTTTGCGTCAAGTTTAACGCGGCAATCGCGTGCTGTCTTATCGCTTCGTGATCTTCTTCGTCCAGCTCTGGGTATTTGTCTTTGACGATTTTACCCATGCGTACTTGCGTTAGTTCTTCGGGCACCAATTCTTCATCAAGTAGCCCTCGCTCAAGTGAGGTTTTATCCTGAACAAAAGCGGTTATCACTTCGTTTAAGTCTTCCTGACAGATACGCTGTGCGTCTTTGCTCTTCGGCTCAGCCAGACCTTTGATCTCGATTTGGAACTGACCAATCGATTCATTAAAGCCAACATTATTGCCGTCGGGGTTATAGCCATTCTCACCATAATCAAAACCCTCTACAGGAACACTTTGGCTATTCTTAGGCGTAAAGTTAAATTTAGGGGCAAGCACCTGCTCCATCAAAAG
>NVRF01000041.1 GCA_002400775.1 Gammaproteobacteria bacterium | reverse complement strand
TCGGTTGTGTAGCTCGGTCTCTTTTTAGTCATTTGATACACCTCTTTTCCTCGGGAAGTTTATCCCAGTTCGGTGTACAGGTTCATTAGGCCACAACAGGAATCCATATTGAAAGAACGTCATGTGTATCAGTTTTGCAAAGACCAATTCGAGCTTATAGGGTTTTCTTGGCCATAGTGTTTCACACTCCTAACAAATAGTTCCAGCGGCGTTATACGTGAAGAGAGGGTCAATAATGGTATCGGAATTGAGCGATGAACATAGCGTCATCGCTTATCTTATAAACGAAGCGATGCTCATTATTGATGCGCCGAGACCAATAGCCAGATAGTGCATGTTTTAATGGTTCTGGTTTTCCGATACCTTCACATGGAGAACGATGCATCTCTTTTATCAATAGGTTTATACGTTTTAGAATTTTTTTTGTCAGTTTTTTGCCAGTAAAGGTAGTCATTCCAAGCATGCTCCGAGAATACGAGCTTCACTCGTCTAGGTCCTTTTCGGCTCCTTTGCCTTCTTCGAGCTGGGAAATGGATTCAAAGAGCCGTTTAACGTTTTTTGGGCTTCGTAGCAGGTAGGTGGTTTCCTCGAGAGATTCATAGTCCTCGAGAGATAGCATTACAACGGCGCCTTCACTTTTTCGTGTAATAATAATAGGTTCATGGTCATCACAGACTTTTTCCATGGTTTTGGCTAGTGTGTTTCTAAGGGCGGTGTAGCTAAGTGCTTTCATGGCAATAAATCCCATTGTCGTACATGTACTTAATAGCGTACAATATAAATTCTTGTATAACAAGGCGCGGCACCTGCTCGCTTTTTCGCTGCGCTCAGAAATGCTAGATGAGCCTTAACGTTAGGCGCAAATAAAACAGGATAACTGAAATGGGAATGCTCAATCGTTCTACACTAATGAAGGCGCATGCTCTATTAGCAGCCTTTATCTTGCCAGTTGCAATTATGTTTTTTATAACAGGTGCCCTTTATACGTGGGGTATAAAAGGCAATTATAATACAACCGCTTATGAACTAAATCTAAAAAAACCTATTCAAGGCGAGCTTGCGGAACTTGTTGCATTAGCAACAAAAGAATTACAAAAACAAAATATAGACCCGCCATCAGGCCAGCCTAAAATTAAAAAAATTGGCACTTCTTTCAAGCTGGAATGGACGGGCTCACAAATGGATATTATTGTTGAGCCAACATCGCAACCATTAATTGCTATGTTACAAATAAAAAATACAAGCTGGCACCGACAGTTCGTGCAATTACACAAAGCAAAAGGTGGTACACCATTTAAGGTGTATGCCGTTGCATTTGCTGTAGCCTTGCTATTATTGCTTATTTCAGGTTTTGTTATGGCATGGCAAATGCCAAAGTTACGAAAATTAACATTAGCGTCAGCAATATTTGGCATTGTTGTGTTTGTTGTAATGGTCGTAGCCAGTTAATTTTAGCCTTCAAATGCCTAACGCCAGCATTAGGCTGCTGTGTAGTGGCCAAGTAAATTTGGCCACAGTTTAGTAGTTCATCCGGTATGTTTCTCTGCTTTCTTGGGAGCCACACTGCCGTTAGAGCTTGCTTAAAAAGCAAAAGAAATGTAAGTCTTATCAGCTCGTACTTGATGGCAATAGCTGGAACATAAGATCCGAAATGCTTCATCTGCAAACTTATGACGGATACTGGGAGCTTCATCATGATAGGTTTAATTGCGACTCATAGCGCCGTAGGTTGGGGGTGCGGAACGAACCTCAACACAATGTTGAATAGAAAATGCATGTCGTTGGGGTTCCTGCGTCACCCCAATCTACAATAGTTACAACAGGAATAAAATAGATGGAATTGACTATCCCAACGGCACTAAAATCACTATCTGCCGCAGGCTCGGCAATAAAAGACTTAACAGCGTGGTGGAAGAAGGCAAAAGGTGATTCCAGGGCTGTGATAGGTGAGCTCAAAGATAATCTGTCTTACCTTGATATGGTGGCGGAAGATGGGGTAGACCTCAGTGAGGTTATCGATACTATATCCGTGTCCGAGTATAAGCGGCTCGCTAAAGAAGGGTTTAACTTCAACACCCTGAAAAAGGGGAAGATTTCGTTACTTCCATCTCTTGAAGGAACAGATTTATCCTCATGGAATGGTAAAGAAACAGCAGAGTTGATTGAATCAATATATGACAAGATAAATGATCTGAAAATACGCCATCCATACGTAAAGAAAAATGAGAAATACAGGTGGAGTGTTCGCGTAAACAATATCCGTAAACGTATTTGGTTGTTGTTGAAGCATGTCCGCAGCTAACAAATTGCTCGCGCCGAAGTCAGGGGGCAGGGCTTTGGTTTCTCTAAAATATTTTTTCAAAGAGTAAAAATTCGGCCCTGGTATATGTTTATACATTTACATATTGATTATGTATTAGAATATGCCACTACTTCCACAAAGCAAAATGGGTTATAAAATAATGATTAAAAAGGCAATAAAGAAAAAGACTCGTGCCAAGAAGTCTCGTAAGGCAGTGGTATCACCTGCTAAAATCCTGGCTGAAGCACCGATAAATGCCGCGCATAAGGCTGCTATTGCTGTGGCGACGAAAGCTGGCAAAGCAGAAACACAAGCCAATGCCGCTTTGGCTAAAGTGATGGCACAGAAGGATGTTGCGGTAGAGCGTCTTAATAAAGCAATGGCCAATGCCAAAATTAAGAAAACCGCAGCCGCAAAGAATGCCATCGTAAAGGCTAAAGCTGCAAAAGTTAGCGCCGTGGGCGCGACCAAAACGGCAAAAATTGCCGTGATTCAAGCCGCTGCTGACGTAAAAGGTGCGTTGCGCGATATTGCTGCGATCAAGAACAAGGTAGATGCTAAGAACAAGGCGATCGCCGTATTTACGAAAAGATGGGAAAAGGCCTATGATCTTAAAGCCAAGCCCAAGAAAAAGGGGCCTCGTAAGCCACGTGCCAAGAAGTCGGTTGACGCGCCAAAAGCAATGTAACGACGCAAACGTTATATTTATGATTGGCATCCTCTGAATACGAAAGAGGATAAAAAAGGCCCGCAATGCGGGCCTTTTTCCTTTTGGGGGAAAGCTATAACCAACAAGCTCAGACTCTATTGATTCTGAATGTTAGTATGGCCCCATGAAAGAATACCTCCCAAACCGAATTGTTTGTTTGACCGAAGAGACTACGGAGCTACTTTATTTGCTTGGTGAGCAAGATCGTATTGTCGGTATATCGGGTTTTACGGTTCGGCCTGCAAGGGCGCGAAAAGAAAAACCCCGGGTCTCTGCGTTTACCTCTGCCAAGATAGATAAGATTCTGGAGCTGAAACCCGATTTGGTTTTGGGTTTTTCTGATATGCAGGCAGATATCGCCGCTGAGTTGGTGCGTCAGGGTGTTAGTGTTCATATTTTTAACCAGCGTTCAATTGATGAAATATTGTCTATGATTATCATGTTGGGTGCGATGGTTGGCGCCCAGGAAAAGGCACGGGTATGGGTGGATAATTTTATTCAAAAAGCGGATGCCTTACGCAGTGAATCTGTCGATAAGCCAAAACCCAGTGTCTATTTTGAAGAATGGGATGATCCGATTATCACCGGCATACAATGGGTGTCGGAATTGATTGAGCTTGCCGGTGGTAAGGATTGTTTCAGCGATCATGGCAAGGAATCTTTAGCGAAAAACCGTATTGTTGCGAATCACCGGGAAGTAATTGATAGAAGGCCAGATATTATTATTGGTTCATGGTGTGGTAAGAAGTTTCGGCCTGGAAAAGTGATGGAGCGCGATGGCTGGCATGAGATTCCGGCGGTTAAAAATGGCGATGTGTTTGAGATTAAATCCTGCGATATCCTTCAGCCCGGCCCTGCCGCTTTGACTGATGGTTTGAATCAGATCAAAGCTCGAATCGATAGCTGGCGTGAGCAGCGGGTTTGACGCGATGAGTGATCTAGGTAAACCTTGTTCACAATGTGGTGCTGAGTTTTCCTGTGGCGAGGTGTCGAATCCACTATTGGAAAAAGAGCTGTGCTGGTGCCAGTCTTATCCGGCGGTATTGCCGTTGACTGCTGAGCAGAATTGTCGTTGTCCAAGCTGCCTTCAGCAATGGTTGGCAGAGGGTTTACCTAACTACCTGCAAGCAATAACGCATGAAAAAGCTCTGCAGCTGGCTGGTGGATATAGCAATGATTCTTCTCTGCAAGAGGGTATTGATTTTATTATTGAAGATGGAAATTATGTATTTTCTGTTTGGTATCATCTGAAGCGCGGTTATTGCTGTGGCAATGGCTGTCGTCATTGTCCTTATACTAAGGAAGATTAGTGGCTAAGCAGCGGGTCATGCTGTCATGGAGTAGCGGTAAGGACTCTGCGTGGGCCTTGCATACACTGCAGCAATCGTGTGAATACGCGATTGTCGGAATTTTCACAACGGTAAATGTAGCCTTTCAACGTGTTGCAATGCATGGCGTTAGGGTAGAGCTACTGAAGCGCCAAGCCGAAGCGATGGGCTTACCGTTAACGGTTATTGAAATTCCTTATCCTTGCTCTAATGTCGAATATGAACACGCGATAATGGGTTTTATTGAAGACATAGCGCAGCAGGGTATTGATGGGTTAGTGTTTGGTGATTTGTTTTTTGAAGATATCCGCTGTTATCGCGAGAAGCAATTAGCGTATACGGAATTATCTCCATTATTTTCGTTATGGGGAATGCCTACCGATGCTTTGGCGAATACGATGATTGCTTGCGTAGATCCCAAGCAGTGCCCAAAAAAATTCGCGGGCCACGAATTTAATGCTGAATTTCTCGCGGCGCTACCAGACGGTATTGACCGTTGTGGAGAAAATGGTGAATTTCACACTTTTGTTTACGACGGCCGGATGTTTAATTACCCCATTGATATCAGTATTGGTGAAGTTGTTGAACGTGATGGCTTTGTTTTTGCCGATATACTCCCCGCTGAAAACACCTGATTAATATGGCTGTCATCTGGCAAAAACAGGTCGGAGAAAAACGCTACGAGGTGCGCAAGGCGGGGCAGTCCACGCGTCTCTATACTGATGGTGTATTTCATAGCCAATATAACCCTGACAGACCTATTACCCGAGGTATTTGGGATCTGCTGATGCTGCCTGCTTTTTTTTATCCGCAGGGAACAATAAAACGCGTGCTTGTTTTAGGGGCAGGCGGCGGGGCGGTGATTCACCTATTGCACCGTTATGTTAAGCCCGACCATATTACGGCCATCGATATGGATGCGACGCATATATCGATTGCCAAACGTTTTTTCGGGATTAAGAAACATATGGCGACATTGATTGAAGCAGATGCTGTTGAGTGGTTAAAGGATTATAAAGGCTTAGCATTCGATATGATTATTGATGATCTGTTTGCTGAAAACGAGGGTGAGGGAGTTCGTGCTGTGCCGCTAACGCGTTCCTGGTTTGTTTTGCTAAATCGTAATCTCAATAAAAACGGCTTACTCGTTGCAAATTTGTTTTCCGCAAAGGAATTACGGGATTCTGCATATTGTAGCGACCAGGGTGTTGCGGCCTGGTTTTGCTCAGCGTTTACGCTTCATTTGCCCTTGTTTCATAACATTGTGGCGACTTTTCTGAAGAAAGAATCGAACGCGAGTTTTATTCGTCGAGAGGTGCGTGCTGTCACTGGTCTTAATGCTACGGTGGGACAAAATCAGTTGCAATTTAGCTTAAGAAATATCACTCTTTAAGCAATTTTTTGTCGGTGTAGATTTGTAAAAGATGTTTTTGGCAGCGAAATAGAATGATAAATAAGCTGGAGTGGCGCGGTATAGATCGATGCTTTGTGTTGTTGAGTCAGTCAATGGTAAACGCTGTATATTTAACAAAAAAAGCCGAGGTGCTGATAAATCAGTACCTCGGCTCTGTAGAGAGCTTGGGAAAATAGTGTTACTTATAAAACAAACCGTTTTGTAAGTTGATTAAGGTTATCATCAAGTTGTTTTAACTCAGCACACAGTGTCTGCGCCTCTTTTGCACCTTCTGACACTTCACTTGATGCACTATTAATTGCTCTTATTCTATTGGTTAAATCCTGAGTAACCGTTGTTTGTTGCTCTGTTGATGCCGCGATCTGATTGGTCGTCTCGGAGATACTGCTTACAGAACGAGCAATTTCTGTAATAGACTCACCCGCTAGCTTGGCTTGATCAACGCTCTTCACCATACCGGCTTGACTGTTTTCCATTGAAGCCACCGCTTGTTCAGAACGTGCCTGTAGGCTGGTGATGGTTTTGTTGATTTCATCAATGGAGTTTTGAGTCCGTTGTGCCAGGGTTCTAACTTCGTCAGCTACGACTGCGAAGCCACGGCCCTGTTCACCGGCACGGGCTGCCTCAATGGCAGCGTTAAGTGCGAGTAAGTTGGTTTGTTCTGCAATCGAGCGAATCACTTCGGTCACAGAGCTAATGCTGGCGCTGTCCTCGCGTAGTGCATTAATCACAGAACCTGCTTCTTCCATCGCCTGACTGACCTCTTCGATTTGTTTAACCGCGAGACGGACAATTTGGTCACCTTTTTGTGCTTCTTTTGATGCGTTAACCGCTACCTCAGCCGTTGCACTGGTATTAGAGGCGACTTCTTGAAAGCCTGATGCCATTTCATTCATGGCAGAAGAGATTTGATTAATGTCGGACTGTTGGCTATGCATGCGACTCGTCGCGGTAGCCGATTGTTCGTTGAGACGCGTCGACGCTGAATCGAGAGAAGTAACGCTTAGGCTGATTTCTCTTATCAGACTGCTCACGCTGTCTTGCATATCGCGGAAATATTCGGCGGATGAACCTAATTCGTCTTTGCCAAACTGCGACATATCAATACTTTGGCTGAGATCACCTCTGCCCATGCGTTGCATTTGTGCATTAAGTGCGGCAAGCGGGGTATTGATTTTACGTGCCAACATTACGCTAGCAAACACTGTCAAGGTAATCAGGCCAATGCAGCATAGTACCAGCGTCCAGATGATGTTCGCTATGTTCTGTTTGCCGTTAGTATGAAGCTCTATGGCTCTACTTTGTAAGTCTTTTTGGAATTTTTCCACTGGAGCGATCATGGCATTGAACGGCGCTAGCATTGGACCAAGTATAGTTTCGCGGGCAACATCAATTTTACCGTTATCAATTAAGGAAATGTAATTTTCCTGGGTTTTGATATAGTCAGAGAAATTTTTACGGAAGGTGGCAACAAAGGCTCTATCTTCTGCTGATTCAACCACATTGTCGAATTCGCCCAGGTGTTTACTCACTAGTTTGCGATGATGTGCAATAACTGGCTTGATTTCGGTATGTTCGGACAAGGACTCGGTTAAACCGTAATCCAACGCGAACCGGCGGTATGACAGTGTGTCATGTCGTAGCTCTGAGACCTTGGTTAGCATATCGACATTATTTTCGACGAGAAAATCGACGTCTCCTTCGATCTTAATCAAGCTAATATAGACAAACATGCTAAGAGCCAGGATAAATGACCCTACTGCCACAAAGGTGTAGGTGATGAAACTTTTAATGGACAGATTTTTTACCATCTTTGGCTCCTGTTGCACGTCTTCGTGCGAATAAATTCATGCATTGGCATGACGCTGATTTTCTGGAAAGTATAGGAAACACGAAGCCTGTTTGCTTAGCATCCCTCTCACGGCTTATGTATCGGCGCTTTATGCATTTTCTTAAAGTTTTTTGATCGCACAAAGCTGGTTCAGTAATTCAGCACCTTATTAGCTTTAAGTTGGTTCAGATATGTGTCCGCACAGCTTAAATTAGTGAGCGGTGGGTAAGGCTTTTTTGTTTTGTATAATCCGGGGCCGGGAAGATGGTGGTGCTGTAATTAAATATCTAGTACTGATAAATAAACAGTTGCGTCTTGCGTAGGTCGCTAACCTCTATGACCTTAGCGGCTGCTTGTTGCGGGAGCGCAAAAGTGTTGGAAACCAGAACGGCGCCAGGCCTAATTTGCTGGTTGGCTTGTGTGGCGATTGCTGGCATAGGCGCTGGTGATAAAAAACAATAAATTACATCATACGCATTCCAATTGGTTGACCAGAATGATTGGCGTTTGATGTCAAGATTGCTTATTCCTGTGCTGCGTAACTTGGCGATAAGGTAGGGTAGTGGCGCCGTCTCGTAGCCAATAAAGTGCGCGTTTGGGAATTGCCTGGCCAGTGGCAGCAATACACTGGCCAGGCCACAGCCAAAATCAGCGAAGGTAAAGGGCTTGTTCTTGCCTAGCTGGTTTGCGAGTGCATTGATAGTTTTTTTGCCGCTGAGATAAAGTGGCACCTGCTCGGTGAAAGCATTCCAGTTTAGTAGCCATAGTGTACTAAAAATTGCCAGGTACCAAAGTGGGTTGATTGAATAATTTAGCCCAATGTATAGCAGTGGGAAAAATAAAAAATTGATGGGTATCCACCAGGCACGAAGCCCCGCGAGAATGCCCAATGTTGCGGCGATAAGCCCCTCGGTAAGGGTAAGAGCAAAAACATTACTGGATTGGTTTTGCTCAGAAAAGTAATAACGGTAGCTGAGCACTAAAGCCAGGGCGATGAAATGAACAAGCAGAGTGCGTAGACTTGGCCGCAGGTTTTTTAGCATTTTCCAGGTCTACTCACCAGCAATGTCTCTAATAGCTAGCTCTCTTTTATTTTGTAAGGTAGGCTTAGCAGTTCTAGCTTGGTTTCGTCGCCATCATCAAGATAGAGGTCTTTGTCTATATGATGCTTAATTTGCAATATCGCCAATGCTTCAAATTCACTGTCGCCAATTTTTACTGCTGAGACGATTTTGCCAACACTCTCATTACTATCATTCTCAGCGTTGTAGATGCCATCGCCTGCCAAAGGCTGTTCTTCACAGGTGATGTGCAGGCGATACATGCGTCGCTTTACTTTCCCCAGGTGGTGCATGCGGGCAACTACTTCTTGCCCTGGGTAGCAACCTTTGCTAAAACTTAGGCCATCGACCAGGTCAAGGTTTGCCATTTGCGGGATAAAGGCACCCTGGGTTTTTTCAATTAATGAAGGTATACCCAAGTGTATGTCTAATAAACGCCAGACACTATTATTACAGGCGACATTATCTTTTGACAGGGTGTTCCATACCTGAACCAGCTGGCTGTCGTTACCAATCGCGATATAGCGAGCAGTTTTGCCACCAAGCATAGTTAAGAGGTAACTGTCATCGTTGGTGGATACCGTAAGAGGTTTGAGCGCGGCATCGGCTATCAGATCTGGCGTTTTCTTCGGATTGTGTTGAACAAAGCCAATGCAATGGAGCGCACTTATTTCAAACTCTACTTCAGCCATTAAAACAAACATTTGCAGTCGTTTGAGCACATTTGACGCAATAGCCTGATCAATCAACATCAGGTATTTGTCGGGTAATCGAATTAAGTAAAACAAGCCGATAAGACGACCTTTGGGATCACAATAGCCATTGAGTTGCAGCGAGTGCTCGGCAAGTGCTTCGACATCATTAGTGAATTGCCCATGAAGAAATTGGCGGCTATCTTCACCATGAATTTCAATTATGCCGAGATGACCAAGTTCGCAAAGAAGGTTCTTTTTGAGAATTGCTTCAGTGCTGTCGGATAGCTTGATGTCATTAAGGACGGTGGGGTATTGCTCATTACTCATAAGTTAAGCTACTCAATTTGCTATGCTGTATACATAAGGGTGTAGCGGCACCAATAATACGGAATTTTAATCTGGATGTGTGATAAAACAAGATTTACTTTTAAGGGTGCGTTCGGAGCATGGGTTTGCCACGCCCGATCTTTCTGAATCTTTCCCAAATTCGCTTGCCTGTGATGGCATTAGTGTCAATTTTGCACCGTATTGGCGGTGTGATATTGGCAATGGCGACCCCGCTTGTGATTTATTTTTTATCAATGTCGCTCGAAAGTGCTGATAGCTATCAGCAGCTTGGCCAGAACCTCGACCAGGCATGGATCAAATTATTAGCGGTGGTCGTTTTTTGGGCGTTGGGTCATCACGTATTTGCCGGTCTTCGGCTGCTACTTATTGATTATTATGGACGCCCTGTTAAAGGCCGGGATTCAGCACGCTGGGTGCTGGTCTTAAGTGGTCTTAGTTTTATGTTGGCTGTGTTGGTCGTACTAATATGATTACATCGATACAAGGAATGCATGCTTGGCTCCTGCAACGTCTGACAGCAGTCTTTATGTTGATTTATTTTTGTGCTGTCGTTGTTTATTTTTTATGGTCGCCACCGCAAAGCTACGTCGAATGGCAAGGCGTGGTTTCAGCAACACCAGTGGCTTTGCTGACAGCCTTGTTTTTTATCGCTCTCTCGTTACATGCGTGGATAGGTTTGCGTGATCTTATTATTGACTATGTGCACCGTTTTTCGTTGCGTGTATTGGTGCTGGGTTTGGTTTTTATTGTGTTGGTTGGTCAAACTCTGTGGTTATTGCTGGTTCTACTTAAGGCGATGTTATGAGTCAGGCTCTCGCGAGTATTCCTAGACGTAGCTTTGATACCTTGGTTATCGGTGCCGGTGGCGGTGGTTTGCGTGCGGCTCTGCAATTGGCGCGTGCTGACTTAAATGTAGCTGTCGTATCAAAGGTATTTCCAACACGTTCGCATACGGTTGCCGCACAGGGTGGAGTTAATGCAGCGCTGGCTAATGTCTCGGAAGACAATTGGCATTGGCATATGTACGACACCATAAAAGGCAGTGATTACCTGGGCGATCAAGACGCTATTGAATATATGTGTCGCGCTGCGTCACGTATGGTGATTGAGCTAGAGCAYATGGGYGTGCCATTYTCGCGTYTRGATAAYGGYAARATTTATCARCGCGCTTTYGGTGGTCAAAGYCAGCAATTTGGTGGCGATCAAGCGTCGCGCACTTGTGCCGCCGCAGACCGCACCGGGCATGCCATTTTACATGCACTATATCAGCAAAACCTTAAGGCAAAGACCCACTTTTTTGATGAGTATTTTGCCATTGATTTAATTCGCGACCGGGATAATTTTGTGCTCGGCGCTCTGGTGTTAGAAATAGAAACCGGCGAATTGCTGATTATTGAAGCCAAGACGACGTTGATCGCAACTGGCGGTGCAGGTCAGTTATTTCGTACCAATACCAATGCCCGTATTAATACCGGTGATGGCATGGCGATGGCATTGCGTTCGGGTATACCGTTGCAGGATATGGAATTTTTTCAGTTTCATCCAACCGGTATTGCTGGCAAAGGTATGTTGATATCTGAGGGCGTGCGTGGCGAAGGTGGTTATCTTATCAACGGCGATGGCGAGCGTTTTATGGAACGTTATGCTCCACATAGCAAAGATCTGGCCAGCCGCGATGTRGTCAGTCGMGCTATTGCGACCGAGGTGCGTGATGGCCGGGGTTGTGGTAAAAACAAAGACTATGTCTTGTTAAAGCTTGATCATCTTGGCGCGGATATTATTAAAAAACGATTGCCTAATATTCGCGAAATCGCAATGACGTTTACGGGTATTGACCCGATTGAGAGCGCGATACCAGTTTTTCCAACGGCGCATTATACGATGGGTGGTATTCCCACTAACCGCTACGGCCAGGTAATGGCTTCTATGGCTGGTACACCTGAAGAGGCCGTGGCGGGGCTCTATGCAGTAGGCGAATGCGCGTGTGTTTCCGTGCACGGTGCAAATCGCCTGGGCGGCAACTCATTGCTTGATATTATTGTTTTTGGTCGTGCTGCGGGTAATCATATTATTAGTTATCTTGAAGAGAACCGTTACCATCGTGCGTTTGATGAGTGTTCTATTCAGGCGTCTCTTGATCGTTTGGCAATCTGGGATAGACAGGGCAGTGGTGAAACGGTTGCTGGCCTACGTGAAGAATTACAGGCAGCAATGGAAGATTATTGTGGAGTCTTTCGTAAAGAGGAGGTGCTGGAAGCAGGCGTGGCTAAAGTTAAAGCGATTAAGCAACGTTTGCCGGACGTATATTTACAAGATCATAGCAGGATATTTAACACAGCACGTATCGAGGCATTAGAGCTGGAAAACCTGGTTGATCTTGCCTTGGCGACGGTAGAGTCCGCCTTGGCGCGGTGTGAGAGTCGCGGTGCGCATTCGCGTATTGATTATCCGAAACGGGATGACACGCACTGGCTTAAACATTCGCTATATCACCTTAAGGAAGGTGTCGTGGATTATAAACCAGTTAGAATGAAGCCCGTTACGGTCGCATCCTTTCCTCCTAAAGAACGGGTTTATTGAGGACACCTACAACATGGAAATACGTGTTTATCGTTACAACCCTGATGTTGACAGCTCGCCTTACATGCAGAGTTATCAGATGGATGACGTTGCTGAGGGTGTTATGTTGCTAGATGTGCTAAAAGGCATTAAGGCAAAGGATGAGACCTTAAGTTTTCGACATTCTTGTGGTGAAGGGGTGTGCGGCTCCGATGCGGTTAATGTTAATGGTCGTAATGTATTAAGTTGCATTACCGCTGTGAGCGATTTAAAACAACCGATAGAAATCCGGCCTATGCCGGGCATGCCGGTGATTCGTGATTTGATCGTCGATATGAGCCAGTTTTATCATCATTATCGCTCGGTTGATCCGTATTTGATTACACATGATCCTGTGCCGGAAGAAGAGTTTTTACAAACACCGGCCCAGCGAGACAAGCTTGATGGTTTGTACGAATGTATTTTATGTGGATGTTGTACAACGGCATGCCCGTCATTTTGGTGGAATCCAGAGCGTTTTCGCGGCCCAGCGGCGTTATTGCAGGCCTATCGTTTTGTTGCGGACAATCGTGATCAGGCGACCGCCGAACGCTTGAAGGCATTAGACGGCCCTTATCGTTTGTTTCGTTGTCATACCATCATGAATTGTGTTGACGCATGTCCGAAGGGATTGAATCCAACGCATGCTATTGGTGAGTTGAAAAAGAAAATGCTTAAGGATTCTATTTAAAAGTTATGGAGCTGGCACGTTTGCGTTGGCGCTGTCGTCGCGGTATGGCCGAGCTGGATGAGATGTTAGGTAATTTTCTTGATCATGGTTATACGACATTAACCGCTGAACAGCGACAATGCTTTGAGCAACTGCTGGAATATCCAGACAATGTGTTGTTGGATTATCTTATGTTGAAAATGATTTCTATGGACAGAGAAATAAATTATGTCATCAAACGGATACGAGCTGCCCTTACACCTTAATATTAAGGTGTCGCGCCAGTTGCGCCTGTGTTTACTGCTTGCCCATATCTGGATGATGTTAGTGATAATGTCATTGGCTGTGAGCATCACCGTTAAAATACTCTTTCTTGCCATTGTTCTGGCGAGTTTATGCTATTACCTTTTTCGCGCCAGAGCCAATGCCACGCATTTGCCGATAAGCGTGCTAATGAAAGACTCAGGCAGAGTGCTGGCAGAGTTTTCCGATGGCGAAAGCAAGCGTGCGCAGATTCGTGGTGACAGCTACTTGCATCCTTGGTTAGTGATATTGAATCTTAAATTTGTCGAAGGAGGGGCTCTTTCCATACCCTTGCTGAGAGATAGCCTCGCAGGTGATCAACATCGTCAGCTACGTATGTATTTGCGTTTGCAGCAATACAGGCTTAACACAAAGAATAAGCGTAACGGGCAGCCGATCTAGTGTAGTGTTTTATAGTGAATGCAGATAGAGAAGTGAGTCACTGCACTAGTCGTCTGATAAAGAAAGGTAGGTGTTTTTGATGACGTCACTGGCTTCCGGATAGTCTAATGTGTAGTGCAAGCCACGACTTTCTCGACGCGTCACAGCAGATCGAACTATGATATCTGCTACGGTGACCAAATTACGAAGCTCTATCAGATCATTGGTGATGTCATGATTCGCATAGAAGTCATTGATTTCCTGTTTTAGGTTATCGATACGTTTGCGCGCCAATTCTAGCCGCTTGTTGCTTCTTACTATACCGACATAGTCTGACATGACGCGACGAAGTTCATCCCAGTTATGACTGATTTCGACGGTTTCCAGCGATGGTGTTACCCGACTGGCATCCCAGGGTGCGAGTGAATTGGGATAATCAAGTTGGGCAACCAGATCAGTAATATCCTCAGCGGCGGCATCTGCCATCACTAAACACTCAAGTAAGGAGTTGCTGGCCATGCGGTTGGCACCGTGCAGCCCTGTGCACGCCGTTTCACCAATCGCGTAAAGTCCACTTAAATCAGTACGGCCATTTATGCTGGCAACGACTCCCCCGCAAATATAATGGGCAGCAGGTACCACAGGAATGGCTTGTTTGGTTAGATCAAAGCCGAATTGCTTGCAACGTTCGTATACGGTGGGGAAGTGTTCGATGATGAAATCTGTATCGCGATGGCTGATGTCGAGATAGACATAATCCAGGCCCAGTCGTTTTATTTCATGATCGATCGCACGCGCAACAATGTCTCTTGGTGCCAGCTCACCGCGTGGATCAAACTTATGTAAAAACGCCTCCCCTTTCCCCTCATTTGATTTCCCCCCGGGGAGTCGCAGTTTGGCACCTTCGCCGCGCAGAGCCTCTGTCATCAAAAACGACTTCGCCTCTGGATGGTAAAGGCAGGTCGGATGAAATTGAATGAATTCCATATTGCTAATTCTGCAGCCGGCACGCCACGCCATAGCGATGCCGTCGCCAGTTGAAACATCAGGATTGCTGGTATAAAGATAAACTTTGCCCGCGCCACCTGTCGCAAGAACAGTGGCTTTTGCACTGAAAATATCGATTTGATGGCTGCCTTTATTCAGCACATAGGCACCGACACAACGATTATTCTGTGTGATGAGATCGATAGCAATATGCTCATCGAAGACATCGATATTGGCGGCGTGGCGAACTTGCTCTGCCAGTGTTGTTTCGACGGCATGTCCGGTTGCATCGGCAGAATGGATGATGCGACGGTGGCTGTGACCACCTTCTTTCGTTAAATGATATACGTTTTCATTGTCGTTATGCCGGGTAAAGGCAACGCCATTGTCGATCAACCACTCGATGCTGCGTTTGGCGTTTTCTACGACATAACGCACTGTATCCTGGTCGCAAAGCCCAGCGCCAGCAGACAGCGTATCATCGATGTGTGCGTTGACGGAATCATCCTCGTCGAGAACAACCGAGATACCACCTTGAGCGTAAAGTGTGGCACTCTCTACCAGTGATGCCTTTGCCAGCACGGCAACCTGTATATGCTTGGGCAGTCTTAGTGCTAAGGTAAGGCCAGCGGCGCCTGCGCCGATAATAACGGTATCGTATTGGTAGGGTTTCATTATCGAATGGTATAATTTTTCTGATTTATGCACACTATATATTTAGGTGACGAGGGATTTGGTTATCCTCGGCGAATTAATAGAGACCTTTGCACGAAGAGCCTTTTTAATTCCAAATTAACAAGAAAGTATAATTTTTTTGTTAATGTGAAAAATAATGCTCTATCTGCTTCAGACCTTG
>NVRF01000040.1 GCA_002400775.1 Gammaproteobacteria bacterium | reverse complement strand
TTACCGTTAMKRSCSWKYGRWCMRYCKATMRGYKGGRSAWWYSACTRMCRMCRCYGSYYSMTYYSMMSRRYKKWRWTRTKTYWTTRWSGTTTGATKACTGCTTGATACAGTATTGGATGCCACCTTGGCGCCTTGCGCTGCGGCGGCACCAGTGCCGAGCGCCAGTGCAGTACAGAACACAGCGATGGCCAGCGGGGCAGGCAACAAGGCGCGTTGTCCGGGCATTAGCTCTGTTCCCGGTTAACCAGCACTTCTATCTGTTGCAAATATTGGCTTCTGACCAGGCTGCCGGGGTTAATAGCGTGTGCCGGCACATCGAGCAGCGGCACATAGCCCTGCTCAAAGGCGCGCGCGACCAGCTCACTGCAAAAAAAACTGGCGTCGTGGTCCGCTTGTGAGTTTTTAAGTAAGTTATCGACAACCTCGATCATTATACTGACAACAAACAGCATGCGGCCTGGCTCATAAGCGCAGCCGGTCTGCGCGCCTGACCGCGCAGCACCAAGCTGGTCAAAGGGTATTTGTGCCCTGGCAAACTCTTTGGCAATCTTACTGACCCACAGGGCCTCCTGGCTACCTATAGTCCTATGACGGAATAACACGGCATAGGTGCATTTTCGTAGTGCCTCTTTAAGTGGTTTTGGCGTTACTCCCTCTACTGGCATAGATTCAACGCACATGCCATCACCCACCGACAAAATGGCATGGCTGTAAGATGAGCAGCTACCCATGGCAATACCGCCAGAGGCCAGGCCGGTATCGCGGGTCACGATAATGTCGGCCGGTTGACACTTTTCTGCCAATGCGTCTTGATCGAGTTCGTTTTTCTGTTCAGTTGGGGCCTGTGCGGTAGCAGCCATGGTGTCTCTCCTTTGTCATGTTTAGATGTGTAGTGGGTTATTCAGGCGTGTTATAGCCTGGTGTTAGTAGCGGCATCAAAGCCCTGGGATGCGGATGTTATGATATTGCCTTTATCATCGTAACTGGTGTATCTGACCTCTACAGCGGTAAAACTAAGCCGGAGATGTTCGCGCGGGATAAGGCCGGGATCGCCGTCGGCATCGACAGCGTAATGGCTCACTATGGCGTTGTGCAAGGTGTATTCAATAAACGGGTCGGCGCCATTACCGGTGCCGGTTTTGGTTTTAACCAATTTTATGGTGCTGCCTTTGCCGCAACAGGCGGCTTTAAATAAATCGGTGGTGGCTTTGTCCATGTAGCGGTTGAAGCTCAGGTCGCTGATGGCGGTATTGCTGCTTTCGCGATCACCCCTGGTGGAGCTGGCGGAGGTAATTTTGCGTTGGGCGCGCCAGCTAAAGCTAATGAGGGTAAGCCAGCCGATGTAGTTTTTGTCGCTGGCATTGCCTTCAATGCCGTCTATTTTCATAAATATACTCATGATGAAACTCCTTTTGTGTTGTGTAGTGTAAGCGTGTTATAGCTTGGTGGTGGTGGTGGCAGTGTTGGTGGTGGTGTCGAAACTTAAGGCTGAGGATGCGTCTACACTGCCGTCGTCTTTGTAGCTGATGCAGCTAATCTCCAAGGCAGTAAAGCTAAGGGTAAGCTCTTCGCGCGGGCTAATACCCGGGGTGTTAAGACCTTTGACGGCGTAATGGCTGATTACGGCATTTTTAAAGGTGAATTCCATATACGGTTCGTCGTTGTCGCTGGTCTCGCTTTTGGTTTGAATAAGCTTGATGGTATTGCTTTTGCCGCTATAGGCGGCCTCAAACAGCTTGGGGGAGGCTTTGTCCACATAACGACTAAAGTTAAGGTCGGTCATGGCGACCTTGCCCATTTCTCGCTCGTCGTCTTGATCGTCCTCAGTAGCGTCGGTGGAGGGCATGTTGCGATGGCAACCCCAGCTAAAGTAAATAACCTTAAGCCAGCCACTGAAGTGTTTGTCGCTGGTGTCTGCCTCTATATTATCTATACCATCGATTTGCATAAATACGTTCATACGTGTACTTAAATCCTTTTTTTGCTGCTGTGTTGTGTGTGCGGCGTTATCAAAGTTACAGGCACGTAGTTAAGGTTTTAAACCATAACTGTTGCTGAACCAATGTGTGCGTCTGCTTTTTTACGCCTTGCACTACACCATAGCAAGGCGTGTATTGTCAACGCTGGGCGCCTGACATTTAGCCGCAGGTAATGACCTGCTGGATTTTCTATATGTAGCTGTTGCGATTAAATTTCGGTGGTTTGCAATGATTTACTTGATGTGAAGCGAACACGTTAACCATGAAGAAGTGCGAAGCAAATCAGACAACGATGATACGTTAATGATGCGAGTCGGCCTACCCCCGGGATCTGATGCTGGTGTTATTTTTACGTTGCGCTTGATCGTCGGCTTCTTTTTGCTGACGTTGTTCGGCAAGTTGGTTTTCCTCATCGCGATATCGATCTACTACTTTATCGAACGCGTCTGAACGCGCACGCGCGTGTTTCCAATCAAGCTTTTTAATTTCCAGTTGTTTTTTACCGTCGACGATACGTTGTGTTTGCAACACGATAGATTGATTAAGCCTCGCTATAAACTCCTGGTAGTGACGAATGCGTTCTATACTGGCACCAGTGTTAGTCATCTGCTGGAACTTACTGCGGTAATCATCACGATAGTGCGCAAGCTCGGCCAGGCGTTGTTCCTGCTTTTTTACTTCTTCAATAGTTTTGCTGAGCTCGCGCGCCGAATTGAGCTGTTCCTTTTGCTTTATATTAGCAACTGGACGCAAACGCTGTGACCGGGTCATCGATCACCTCCTGAGACTGTTGTTTGGGGTGCCGTTACAGGAGTTGGACTAACCAACAAATTGCCAAGTTGTTGCACGCTATCATTGAAACTGACATGGCTATCAATATCTTGTTTCAAGTAATTAACTAAACGTGGATAGATAGAAACTGCCTGATCAAGCCCAGGGTCAGCACCTGCTGTATAGGCGCCAACACTGATCAAGTCACGATTATGTTGATAGGTTGAATAAAGTTCTCTAAAACGTCGCGCCGCGCTTTGATGCGGGGCATGGGTAATTTGTTTTTTTGTACGACTAATTGATGCTTCAATATCTATGGCGGGAAAACAACCGCTGTCTGCCATCTTTCGTGACAATACGATATGACCATCGAGGATAGCGCGCGCTGCATCGACAATTGGATCTTGTTGATCGTCGCCTTCTGCCAATACGGTATATAAACCTGTGATCGAACCGCCGTTAACACCGCCGTTACCTGCGCGCTCAACCAAGGCAGGTAATTTGGCAAAAGCTGAGGGTGGGTAGCCTTTTGTTGCCGGTGGCTCACCAATCGCCAATGCAATCTCACGTTGTGCCTGCGCAAAACGGGTTAGTGAATCCATCAGTAGTAATACATGTTTACCCTGATCACGAAAATGCTCGGCAATGCTGGTAGCCAACATGGCACCATGCAGACGCAGTAAAGGTGGGTCATCGGCAGGGGTTGCAACAACAACAGAGCGCGCCAGGCCTTCTTCGCCTAATGTGTCTTCAACAAACTCTTTCACTTCTCGGCCACGCTCACCCACCAGCGCAACCACCACTACGTCGGCGTTGGTGTAACGCGTCATCATACCCAGCAGCACGCTCTTACCAACACCACTGCCTGCAAACAAGCCCAGCCGTTGGCCTCGGCCCACTGTAAGCAAGCCATTAATTGCACGAACACCAACATCCAGTACATCACGAATAGGTTGACGCTCTAACGGGTTTTTCGCCACTCCGTTTAGTGGTACGCGATGCGTTGCGTTAACCGGACCTCGACCATCCAATGGTTTGCCCACGCCACTAATGACGCGACCCAGCATTCCGTCACCAACTGCGGCATCATAAATTTGTCCGGTTGGGATGACACGTGAATTTGGCAGCAGACCGCGAATATCGCCAGTGGGCATAAGGTATGTGCGATCACCGGAAAACCCGACAACCTCTGCCTCGATAACATGGTTAGCAGAACTTTGAATAATGCAACGGCCGCCAACGGGTGCCTGACATCCCACTGCTTCCAGTGTCAAACCCACCATTCGGATTAGCCTGCCTTCAACGATAAATGGCTCGCGCTCTTTTACGCATTGGTGACGTGATGATAAATACTGTTGCCAACGTCGGCTATGTCTTTCTTTAGTGGCTGTCTGCATCACGCTCACCACCAAAAATCCGAGCAGAAATTGCTGCTATTTGTTTTTCTATCGTCGCATCAACCTGTGATGTTGCCGATGAAATACGACAGCCTCCACTTGCCACTACAGGGTCTTCAATAATCTTGCAACCATCACCAGATTCACTCAGTAACAAGGCTTCTTTAACGCAAGCCGCATCGGCCGGACTAAGATGCAAACTCATAGGCTCAGAACTCAGCGGTAGGCTGGCGATCGCTTCACGCACTACTGCGACCACATGCCCTGAATCTACTTTAATTTCACGGCGAATAATTTGGCGGGCAATCTCAATAGCCAAAGCTGCCAGTTCCTGTTCAACATGTTCATCGACGGCATCTATTGGCTTCGACAAAAATAGCAATGCCTGATCCAAACAGGCAAGACGTTCATTAAGTACGGATTGCGATGAGGCCATGCCATCTGCAAGCCCTCGTGCAAAACCTGCCTTGTATGCGTCTTGCTCCTGGCGTTTTTCTGATCGTCTATCGGTAGCGGCAACGTTCACAGGTGCGCCAGACGATTGACTTACCTGGGGAAAAGCCCATGGCTGACAATTGCTATCGCCCTCTCCGGCAGAATTAGCGTTAGACATACTCTTCACCTCCACCACCACCGCCTAAAATAATTTCGCCTGCCTCGGACATGCGACGCACGATTGAGAGAATTTCTTTTTGTGCGCCTTCGACATCGCTAAGCTTGACCGGCCCGCGTGTTTCAAGATCTTCAACCAACATCTCGGCAGCTCGCTTGGACATATTGCCAATGAATTTTTCTTTGATATTGGCATCGGCGCCCTTTAGCGCCAAAACCAGAGCATCGGTAGACACTTCACGCATCAAAGCTTGCATGCCACGATCATCAATATCAATAATGTTGTCGAAAACAAACATAAGATCTTCGATCTGAGTCGCCATGTCTTCATCAGTATGCTTAATATTAGACAGGACTTTTTCTTCAACTGAACCGTCAAGAAAGTTAAGAATATCCGCCGCCACTTTAAGGCCACCAAAACCTGCCGACTGAATATTGCTACCACCAGAAAATTGCTTTTCCATAATGACATTCAGTTCCTGTATCGCCGAAGGCTGCACGGTATCAAGTGTTGCAACACGTAATACCAGGTCAGAGCGCGTGTTCTCCGGCAGCAACTGCAGCACTGATGCAGCCTGATCGGACTCAAGATACGACAGAACGATGGCGATAATTTGTGGATGTTCCAGTCGAATCATCTCGGCGATACCACGTGAATCAAGCCATTTTAATTGCTCAAGACCGCTGGCCGACCCACCCAACAAAATACGATCCATTAGGGCGCCGGCTTTATCTTCACCTATGGCGTTAATCATTGTCTTACGAATATAGTCGTCAGTACCGACACCTAACGAGGTTTGCGAGGCTACAATGGTGATAAATTCTTCAAGCACATGATTGACTTGATCCTTGGTAATGTTAGATAGCATTGCCATTGCGCCGCCTACCTTTTGCACCTCTTTAGGCCCCATATGCTTCAGAATTTCTGCGGCATCATCTTCACCCAGAGTAAGTAGCAATATTGCCGCCTTATTTACGCCCGAAGTCAGATCAATAGCTGCATTTTTATCACCTGCCATTAGGCGCCACCCAATTTCTCACAACCTGTGCAACAACTTTCGGGTCTTCGCCAACCATCATCTTTGCTTGTTGTAAATGCGTATCGTAAGCGGCATTACCTGTAGGTAACATCGGCACACCGTTAGGCCCCTGCACCGTCGCCGCCAGGGCTGCTGAATCAGCGGCAATCGGTGCACCATTCGCATCTACCACAAGTTGTACACCAGACTGATCAGCCAGTGCCACAGTCGTGGTGCCAGCCTTATTCGCCAGGTCTTTTAATATTGGTTTTAGTACACCAAAAATCAAAATTAAGACGCCAATGCCAGCAGCCACTTGCTTTAAAGTGCTAGCGAACCAGGCTTGCTCCCAAATAGGCGGCGCTTCAATCTCGCCTATCGCTTCTGGAACAGAGAAAGATGCATTGATAATGCTCACTTTATCGCCACGTTCTTCATCAAACCCCATGGCCTTTTTAACCAGTGTGGTAAAACGCAGAATCTCGTCTTCAGTCAATGGTGTGCTAATTAATTCGCCTTCAGCACCGATTGTTTGACGATCATTCAAGACCACTGCTGCAGACAATTTTTTAATCGTACCACTGGCTTGACGTGTCCGGCTGATCGTATGATCAAGTTCAAAATTACGCGTTGACCGACGACTCGAATTAATCCTGCCACCTTCTTGACCAGCCTCAATTGGCGCAACTGGCGGCTGATTTGACAGCGCTCCAGGAACACCTCCGACTTCATTACTACCGTCGCGCACTTCGTCTTCACTAACTACTTCACTACGAATTGCGGCGCCGTCAGGATTGTAGGTTTCAGCCGTTTCTTCTCTAAAGGTAAAATCAAGATCTGCGATCACCTGCGCCTTGACAGCACCACGACCAAGAATAGGGGTCAAAATATCTTCGATACGCTGCATATAATGACCTTCAACCTTACGTCGATAATCAAACTGCGTTGAACTCATCTGTGTGTCTTGTGCACCGTTATTACTCGTCAACAATCTACCGCGTTGATCTACAACGGTAACGTTCTGAATGTCAAGATTTGGCACACTGGATGCCACCAGATGAGCAATGGCAGCGGCCTGCCCTTCTTGTATTCGTTGACCCGGATGTAGATGAACAAATATCGATGCACTAGTCTTTTTGCGATTACGAAGAAAAGCAGATTGCTTAGGCACAGCAAGATGCACACGAGCTGTTTGTACGTTGTTCATTGCGCCGATAGTACGTGCCAACTCACCTTCGATCGCTCGCTGATAGCGTGCGTTCTCCATAAATTGGCTGGTACCAAAACCGTGATCTTTATCAAGAATTTCATACCCTGAGTGGCTACTGTTAGGCAAACCCACTGAAGCCAATTTTAAACGGGCATTATGCAGATCAGGTGCCGGCACCATGATGGCACCATTGCTATCAGAAATTTGATAAGGGATATTTGACTTAGCCAGCTCTGACGCTACCGCTGCGCTATCGGTTTCACTCAAGCTGCCGTACAACACGCGATAGCTTGGCTCTTGCGACCACATCACGACCCAAACACCAATCGCAACGCTTGCCGCCAGGCCCACCATCAATCCAATTTGACGCAAAAATGGTAAGGCATTAAAGCCTTGGGATTGTAGTGCCAAATTTTCAGTATTCACTAATGCCATTTTATTGTATCTCGTGTGTTATATCGGCATTCTCATAACAGCCTGGTAAGCTTCTACCAGGCGATTTCTAACCTGCATTGTTGCCTCAAATGCAATGGAGGATTTTTGTGAGGCAACCATCACATCACTCAAAGCAATATCTGGGTTCCCCTGCTCAAAACCTCTTGCCAGTGCCCCAGATTGTTTCTGTATATCATTAACAGAATTAATGGCGTTAGCAAACATGGAGCCAAAGCTTTCCGTACCATTAACAGAACCAATTTCCGTAGAAGCACCTTGTGCTTGCGCCGTCATGGCACGCATCTGGTCTAGCAACTGTGTCACTTCAATACTGTTCATTACACACCTCTATCGCGATAGTTTTTATAATTACAGAGACTCTCAGGCCAATGCCGAACGCCGTGGTACTTCGACACCCTCATCACGCATTTTTGCTAATTTATAACGCAAGGTACGCTGACTAATACCGAGCTTTTCAGCCGCCTGCTTACGATTACCATTTCTTAAGGCATCAAGTATGAGGTTGTGTTCATGCTGCAACATGTCGTGCGCCAAATTTTCTGCATCAACATGTGTCTGTTCAACACTCATGATGCTAGTCTCAAAACCATTAAATGTGGTTAGCTGCAAATCGTCCTCTACAATTTCATCACCCAATTGTAGTATCATGGCGCGCTGAATCACATTGTCTAATTCACGCACATTACCAGGCCATGGATGACTGAGCAGTCGCTCACATGCGGCTTTACCCAGAACAGGAATTGGTTTGCCCTGGCTAATTGCGATACGCTCAATAAAACTTTTTGCCAGTGGCATAATATCGTCCTGACGTTCTCGCAAAGAACTGATTAGTATCGGAAAGACATTCAGACGATAAAATAAATCTTCACGAAAACGATTACTTTTTACTTCGGCAGCAAGGTTTCTATTGGTGGTTGCCAGAACACGAACATCCAGCTTAATAAGTTTGTTGCCGCCCAAACGTTCTACTTCACGCTCTTGCAATACCCTAAGCAACTTGGCTTGTAGTGCCAAATTCATTTCAGAGATTTCATCTAACAATAAAGTACCACCTTGCGCCTGTTCAAATTTACCAGGCGAAGCATTATAGGCACCAGTAAAAGCACCTTTTTCGTAACCAAACAAGGTTGCTTCTAACATATTGTCAGGAATAGCTGCACAGTTAATTGCGACAAACACAGATTTACTGCGTGTGGAATTTTCGTGGATGTAACGTGCGATCACCTCTTTACCCGTACCGCTTTCACCGCTTATCAAAACCGTGGCATCACTGATTGCAACCCGTCTTGCTAATGCCGAAAGCTTTTTACTAACTGGTGATACAGCAATGAGATCGGAGGCTTCATCGTGTTGGATAATATAGCGGCTCACCATATTGACCAATACCTTGGCCTCAAAAGGCTTAACCATATAATCAGAAGCGCCTTCGCGTAAGGTTGAAACAGCTTGCTCAATGGTGCCATAAGCAGTCATTAACAATACCGGCACATCGGAACAAATACGTTTAACTCGCTTTAGCAAAGATACGCCATCCATTGGCGTCATTTGAATGTCGCTGACAATCAGACCAAGGTCATCTTTACATTGATTAACAATTTCCAGAGCCGAGCGACCATCCCAGGCCGACTCCACTTTAAAACCCGCTAGCTTAAGCGTGTCACACAGCGCTTCTCTTAGGTCACTGTCGTCTTCTACTACGAGTACGGTCGATTGATTCATACCGGTCACCTATCCTGTTTTGTTACTTTTGGTTTATGAATGTTCACTGATGGCAAACTAATTACAAATTCTGCACCCTTACCAACTTCGGAATTAACACGAATATGGCCGCTGTGCGCAATAACGACTTCATTTACAACGGCAAGACCAAGCCCTGTACCATTTTTTCTGGTGGTATAAAATGGCTTGAATATTTCTTTCATAGCTTCTTTGCTAATACCTGGTCCGTTATCACTAATTTTTATTAGAACGCTTTCCTTGCCTTCATCATCAAGCCCCTGCTCAACAGTAATATTGATTTCCCCGCCATCACCACAAATTTGAACGGCATTTACAACAACATTCTGGATGGCGCTAAGTAGAGCCGCTTGATTACCCATCACAGTGGCACCGGCACAATGATTACTATGAGTTACTTCACAAGTGGTATTTTTGACGTAAGCATCGATACCACTTAATAGTTCATTAAAAATGGTATCAATAGCAATGTGATTAACCGTAAAACGCCCCTTACCTGCATACGTCAACAGACTATTCACCAGATTTTCCAAATGCTTAAGACGAGAAACAACCTTATCGGTAAACGATTGGCGAGTATTTTTATCACAATCTGCTGATTGCAAATTGCTTGCATAGAGCAATGCTGCTGCTAATGGAGTGCGAATCTGATGGGCGAGAGATGCGGCCACTTCACCCATGGTCGATAGCCGTTTGTAGCAGCGAAGACGATCTTGTAAACGATACTTTTCAGTAACGTCGGAGATTAATAATACCTGGCCCGGCAGACCATCGAGCGGCTTGGTGGCGATACTGACATAACGCCCGCCTTTTATACGCAAATAGTCGGCATCACTCGAACCGCTTTCGAAACAACGGCGAATAACATTGCACCAGGGCTCACCCACTAAAGGCTCACCAAGCAAGTCTCGCGCAACGGCATTACTGCGTTCAACGAAACCCTTTGCATCTAAAACGATAACACCGGCCGGCAAAGCATCAAGCAAGCGTGTCAAGTAGGCTACAGGTGCTTCATCGCTAATTGCGGTATTCACTTGTGCCCGGATTGACGTCACACGCGAATGTTGATGGTCGACGCTAAGCGTCGACTCTAAAACTTCTGCGCGCATAATTTCTTACTCATTATTATCTTAGCCTTAGCATGGGTTGCCTAAGCTATTGAGCAAGAAGTATGCCGAATGACTCTTAAAATATTTTACTTAATTTTCAGTGACTTATACGAAAGGGAAAAAACATACCGTCAAATTTATGTCGCCTCATCAACGCGTTGCAAACCATATTTACGTAGCTTTTCAACCAAAGTCGTACGCCGTAACTTAAGTCTATTGGCAGCATGAGCGACAACACCGCCGCTATCTTCCAGCGCCTGCAATATAAGATGGCGTTCCATCAGATTAAGATGGGTTTTAAGATCAATACCTTCACGCGGAAGTCGTGGTATTTCATTGTCATCAACGGTGATCGAATCCTGTTCAGTTGATGTCACTATTACCGGGCTTGATACCTGTGAAACATGAACACGAAACTTCTCGGGCAGCTCAGCCACATCAACCACGCCAAAAGGATGCATGATCACGAGACGTTCAATCAAGTTGGCCAACTCACGCACATTGCCTGGCCACTGATATTCAGTCAGCGCCATAACCGTCGCAGGAGTCAGTCGTACCGAGCCACGTTTTTCATGCTCTAAACGCGTGATAATTTCGCTGATCAGTAAGGGAATATCATCTTTACGTTCACGTAAAGGTGGCATCTCGATTGGGAACACATTGAGACGATAATATAAATCCTCTCGAAAACGTCCCTCAGCAATAGCTTTTTCAAGATTGCGATGGGTCGCAGCAACAATGCGCACATCGGACACTATGGTCTTGTTACTGCCTATGCGTTCATAGGTGCGCTCTTGCAATACACGCAGCAATTTTACTTGCATGTGCACGCTCATATCACCGATTTCATCGAGAAATAGTGTACCGCCTTCGGCAATTTCAAAACGACCGCGGCGCGTGCTAATCGCGCCAGTAAATGCGCCCTTCTCATGACCAAACAATTCGCTTTCTAATAAATCAGCCGGTATTGCGCCACAGTTTATAGGCACAAAGGACTCATTACGACGTGTAGAATAGTAGTGTAAATTCCGCGCCACCACTTCTTTTCCGGTTCCAGACTCACCCAAAATCAATACATTAGCATCGGTTTTAGCGACCTGATCGATTTGATCACGAATTAATCGTACCTTACGGCTATTGCCAACCAGACTACGAAACAGCTCAGGCGCACGCTTGCCTTCCGCCTTTTGTTGACTCTCAAGAAACAGTTCTGCCTGTAACAAAGCTTCATTTAGCTGAGAAAATTTTAAGGGGAAACTAACAACAGTTAGAACACGGCGCATCACATCAGGAGTGGGACTGCGCTCGCCATCAATATCGGCAAGAACAACGATAGGTACTCCGACAGCAGCACCATTTACACCATCAAGGAAAGCGCCATGATCAGAAACAGAAGGCCCCAGTAAAATGACCTGAGCAGACACAGAACTAAACTGCGACAACCAATTATCACCATCACAAGCTGCGACAGTTTCACAGCCAACAAACTCAAGCGTCTGCTTAATTGTTTGTTGGTGGTCACTGTCAGATTCTACAATAAGCACACTAGATAAAGACACCCCTGAATACCCCCCGGTTTTCGCGATCTACAAGCTAGACATCAATGTCGTTCTTGATTCTAGGCCAGTAGTTAACCACTGAAACCAATGAATGTCAAAATTCTGACATTCACTGTATTGTCAAGCGCAACCGAAGGTATAACTGAATGATTTAACTTGCGTTGTTCGATAAGCTGCGCGCATGGGCAACAGCTCGACGATGATGGCGGAATATAAACTTATCTATCCAGTCTCGAATGCGTCCGCTCACTGCCTCGCCAAAAGTTACTGTCAGTGATGGTTCGGATTGTTCGCCAACGGCGCTCACTGTACCAGGCAATACCAATGGCTTGGGGTATTTGCGGCTCATATATACGTTAACCATTACAAGACTGCCGACATCAAGCGGTTGCGTGCCATACCACTGTATTGCGTCAGAACGTAGTGTGACATTGACCGCTGCGGGTAATTTAACTTCTCGCTGATACAAACCAACAAGCAGCTCAAACATGACGTTAATCTTATACTCGAGTCTAAGAATATCCTGCGCATCAGCGCTGCTGTCGTCTGGATTATCTTTAGGCACCTCTTCCACCATCATAATGGCGTGAAGTGCTTCTTCGTTACTTATTTGTAAAGCTAAATATTCACTGCCAAAAGGCAAAGCATCAACGACTTTACAACTTAGAGGTAGGCACTCTTCAAAGACGAGACGCTGACCAAGGTGGTCCCCATTGTTCGCGGCATATGTCATTAACTCATCTCGCTACTGTATGGCAGCGGTCAGCCACATTGCTGATAATTCTGGCAGGCCTTACGCGAAGCACGATGACCATTAATGTCAGCCGCAACAAGACCACGTTTTATTTCGCAAAGACGGCTAATTTCGTGATCAGCCTGCATCACCTGTTTAATATTGTCACTTACCGTTACGCTGACAGACAAAGGGATCGGGTTGTCCAAACAAGCTTTAATTAATATTTGACGCTGCAATTCTATCTCGGTGACTTGCGGCCATTGATCCTGCTGAGCATGATCAAGCATTTTCCGGCTCATTCTCATCACTTCTGACCATCGAGTATTATTATAGGACATAATATTTTTACATTAACGTAACTATGGTTCAGGTGTTTAATATCTGCTAAGCAGACACACCTACTGATTGTGCAGCCACTCCAGAACTTTGGGCTGCCGGATCCGGAATACTATCCCAGCCATTTTTAATGGTGTTCAGCAATCTCCCCACTTCATCCAAAACATCAACATCATTATGAACGCTGGCATGCATTAACTGCCGCACCATATAGTCGTATAAGGCATCCAGGTTCGCTGCAATTTCGCCACCTATTTTATGATCCAGACTGCGACTTAAACCATTAATAATAGATATTGCATCAGATATCTGCCTCCCTTTCGCAACGATTTCACCACGAGCAATCATCCCCTTTGCTGCTGATATACGATCCAAAGCACCGGCCATTAGCATCTGAATAATACGATATGGCGTTGCGTTCATAACGCCACTTTCGTTAGCTATTTTGCTATAGTTTTTCAGCGCCCCTTGATTATTCAATGACATCTCTTACTCCTTGCAAAAAACAATGTTTTTCTATAAATAATAAACATGCAAATTATGACCCACTTTCTAGTTATAAACTGTACTAGTTACGCCGTTGTATGGTTGGCAAGTTAGCTAGCTGGGTACTAAGAAAATTACTGGTATTGTTTAACGTACCCAACAACACATCTAATGCAGTAAACTGACTCAACAAACGTTGTTCAATTCGGCTCAGACGGTTTTCAAACCGATCCACCTGAGTATCAAAATTAGTGATGCGTTGGTTGACACCCTCTTCACGTGAATCGATTAATCCACCCGACTGAGTCAGGCCATCGGCAAGACCTTGCAGCCTGGTGACATAACCTTGTGTCGGATCGGCAAACAAATTGGATACACCACGAAAATCAGTGTTGAGCGCTGTGGTTAATGAAGCGGAATCCAACGTCAGTACCCCATTCTCATCAAAGGCAACGCCAATCTCAGAAAGCGTAGAAAACGACCCGCTCAGACCAGTTGTCGCTGTATTGAAAATATTTCTTGCCTCTGACGATATCGTTAATAATAATGAATCACCTTGAAGGTCACCAGCTCGCAGACCATTAACAGCCGTATCCAGGGTGTTAAATGCGTCAACAAAATTTTGCACCGTCTCTTCTACCGCAGCATTATCACGACCAACGGTAATCGTTGTGCTCCCCACAGCAAGCAGATCAAAACTAACACCTTGTAGAACATTGCTTACCGAGTTAGAAGCGCTGGTTACAGCAAACCCGGAAACGGTAAATTCAGCGTCCAATGCCGCTTCCTCTACAGTTAAATTTGCACTCGTTAAGGCAGATAAACTGCCACCATCACCGCTTGCAGAGATAGTTATGGAATTTTCCAGTCCAGTATCATCGGCACTGAGTATCAGATGGCTACCATCATTCGCATTAATAACGGTTGCCGTAATTCCCGTGTTATCACTTGAATTATTAATCGCATCGCGAATAGCAGATAAAGTGTTATTGGTGCTATCAAGGGTAATATCAAACGAATCAGCACCTACTGCTATACTCAAGGTACCGGTACCAATGACAGTCTCCGCATCGACGAAAGCTGTTGACGACAGCACATTACGCTGGGCTAGCTGAGTAACAACCACATCGGTATCACCTTCAGCAGCATCACTACTTGCCGTGGCAGTAGCAATCTCTTCATTTGAACTGGTCGGTGCAAAAATACGGAAATTGGCAAATGAATCAAGATCATCCAAAGCTGTTTGAAAAGTATCCAAACCACTGTTAAGTCGCCCATAAGCCGACAATTCGGCTTGCGCTGCTGATCTCCTCGACTCAATACGGTCTAACGGTTGTCGCTCAACAGCAACTAATGACTGAACAATGCCAGCAATATCAAGACCTGAGCCGATACCCGGTGCTGTAATAGTACCCATAGTGCTRTCCTCAAAAAKCTGCTATAAATAAAAAGGCAATAAGCAGTCCAAATTTTATGGCTAATGGGTACGCTGACTTTGCATTTCTCTTGCTCAGCCATAAACAAGATGCCATGCGTAAAATGACAGCGATTTAACTCGCCATCGAGTAGCCGATCACCCTGGATTCTTTATCGGCATGGAATTCAAACTCTACAGCGCTATTTCCATCACTTACACTAGTWCTCCAACAAAGTTATATTGATGGTGTACTCGCTTTAACAACCAAAAATAACGCTTTAAACGACATTAATTACTGTAACAACGACAACGCTAGCTGAGGAATACTGTTAGCCTGCGATAACACCGATACACCCGCCTGCTGAATAATCTGAGCACGRGTCAAATTAGCCGTTTCTACCGCAAAATCGGCATCAATAATACGGCCTCGTGCTGCAGTCAAATTCTCTGCTGTATTACTAAGATTTGAGATAACGGCCTCAAAACGGTTTTGAATCGCACCTAAATTGGCTCGCTGGAAGTTGATGGTCGTTAGTGCATTATCAACAGCCGCTAGCGCTAATATAGCCCCTTCATCTGTTGATATATTGATATCCTGAATCAGCTGGCCGCTTTCAGAAGAGCCGTAAGTGCCAATATCAAAGCCAGTTTGCTGAATATTACCCGTTATCGATGATAATTCAATTTTACCCGCAGAGGTGAGTGATATAGAGCTTTGCGTTAAACCCGCTGAAAGTCCTGAGTTACCTGTGATTCCTTGAAGCGTGCCGATACTAATGTTTCGCCCGTCTTCGGCAATT
>NVRF01000039.1 GCA_002400775.1 Gammaproteobacteria bacterium | reverse complement strand
ATCAGTTGTCGCACCCCAAGGGCACTTCCTTCGAGGCGCGTAAGCGAGTCGATTTTTGGCAAGGATGCCATAAAATCAATCACGAGGTAGCGACACTATTTTAAATTCTTCTGGATAGCGTTTTTCACTCATTTTACACACCTCTTTTTGCGTTAATTGTGACGCTAGTAGGTGTCTAGGATACTAGGGGCTTGCCAATGTGGTTTACATGGCTGTTATATTTTTCGCCTAACATGGCGTTCAAGTTGACATATTTTTCTTCCGCGTGTTAAGACCCTGGGCGGTCAGAAAGACTCTAGCCAGTTGATACAGATTGGTTTGGCGCGCCCACGAGCTTGCATTCCCTGGGCAGAACGCTGAGAGTTTAAGCTCACAAGCCTCACAAGCCTCACAAGCCTCAGTAGTCGCTGACGCGGTTGGTGTTTGATGCAGATAGCAGATGGGGTTGCTAGCGAGATTTGCTTGCCTGCGCTGGAGGCTGCTTACGCCAGCTGAGCAGTAGGTGTAGAATGCGCTGTACTTTAGGTAGTAATTTTATATATAATCCGCCGTTTTTACCGAAAGATCGCATTTTTCCGGAGAGTATTACATGGTCACAATCCGTCTGGCACGGGCTGGCGCTAAGAAACGGCCGTTTTATCACGTTGTTGTTGCGGATTCACGCATGCCACGCGATGGTCGTTATATCGAGCGTGTAGGGTTTTTTAACCCGATTGCAACAGGTCAAGAAGTCCGTTTGCAGCTCAAATCTGAACGCATTGATTATTGGTTAGGCCAAGGCGCCCAGCCTTCTGATCGTGTTAATAAGCTGATTGGGTCTAACAGCGTCGGGTCTTGAAGTCTGAGCTAAGCCCGGGCAAGGTTCTTATTGGCCATATTGCCGGGGTTTATGGTGTTAAGGGATGGGTTAAAATCCGTTCTTATACTGATCCGATTGAGAATATATTGCAGTACCGTACCTGGCAGCTTGGTTTGCAAGGTGGCTGGGAGCCGCGGCGTTTAGTTGAAGGTCGGCGTCACGGTAAGGGCTTGGTCGCTCTTATTGAGGGGCTGGAAACTCCTGAGTTTGCGCGAACTTTGGTAGGTACTGAAATCGCAATTGAACGTTCAGAGTTGCCTCGGATAGGTGCAGATGAGTATTACTGGGCTGACCTGGTCGGTCTGGAGGTCGTCACAATTGACGGTCATAGGCTCGGCAAGGTCGGTCGTTTGATCGAAACCGGCGCTAATGACGTGATGATTGTTAATGGTGAACGCGAACACTATGTGCCGTATATACGCGGCGATGTGGTTCGAAATATTGATCTTGATAGTGCGATCATCGAGGTTGATTGGGATCCGGAGTTTTAGGCGCAGCGGTAGTCCGTCATGATTAAGCGCATTGATATCGTGACATTATTTCCGCAAATGTTTGCAGCCTTGACCGATTACGGTGTTGTTGGCCGTGCTTTGCAAAGCGAGCGACTTGTACCCCAAGGGCAGGTAGAGTTTGCGACGTGGAATCTGCGAGATTTTACGGAGGATAAGCACCGCAGTGTCGATGATCGACCCTATGGTGGTGGTCCTGGCATGGTGATGCGAGTACAGCCTCTGCGTAAGGCCATTAAGGCAGCTCAGTCAGCCGCGACAGATACGGCTTGTTGTGTGTACATGTCACCGCAAGGGCGAGTGTTAGATCACGATATCTTGCAAGATTTGATATCGCGACCGCGATTGTTATTGGTTGCGGGGCGTTATGAAGGTCTTGATGAGCGTATCATCGAGGCCGAAGTCGATATGGAGTTATCTATCGGCGATTATGTGTTAAGCGGTGGTGAGTTGCCGGCCATGGTGTTAATAGATGCTATGTTACGTTGGTTACCCGGTGTTTTAGGTGACGATAATTCGGCAAAGCAGGATTCATTTGCCCAAGGGCTGTTGGATCATCCGCACTACACGCGACCAGAGTTGTTGGACGATGTAGCCGTACCAAGTGTGTTGCTGAGCGGTGACCACGAAAATATTCGTCGATGGCGTTTGAAGCAGGCCCTTGGCCGAACCTGGTTACGACGGCCAGAGTTGATTGCTCAGCGCCATTTGAGTGATGAAGAACGTAGTTTGCTTGATGAGTTTATCAGTGAGCAGGCACAGTAAATGATTAAACAGTTTATTTTAGGAGTTATTCCAATGAGCAATATCATTGACCAGATTGAAGCCGAACAGTTGAAATCTGATGTCCCTGTATTTGGCCCCGGCGATACCGTAGAGGTTCAAGTGAAAGTGATTGAAGGCACTCGCGAGCGCCTACAGGTCTTTGCTGGCGTCGTTATCGCTAAACGTAACCGCGGTTTAAACTCAGCGTTTACCGTGCGTAAACTGTCTCATGGCGAAGGTGTTGAGCGTGTTTTTCAGACGCATAGCCCAGCAGTTGCCAGCATCAAAGTCGTCCGTCGCGGTGATGTGCGTCGTGCCAAGCTCTATTATCTACGTGGCTTAACCGGTAAAGCTGCTCGTATTAAAGAGAAATTGACGATCAAGAAAAAAGCAGGCTAGATTTAGGCTGGGCTATGGTTCTCGCCTTAACGGTGAAAACTTAAGCTTATTTGACCTGATTTTGACCTGATATTTGACAGGGTTCTATGGCAACATAGAACCCTGTTTTTGTTTGGTTAAGGTGTTTTTGGTGGTGTATGGCAGAATGTCTTGAAACTGTAGAGATGATGTCAGCTTCGGCCAAGTATGACGCAGTCATTGATATTCCTGTTCCTGGCGTTAAACTGGGTATTCAGTGGCAATCTGGCCGCGTTTGTGGCATGGATTTTTTGCCGGATGGTCTCGAAGATAAGGTCACTGATGATGTCCGGCTTCTGGCTACCATTGATACGCTTAAGGACTATTTTTCCAAGGGTAGTTCCCCGTTATCGTTGCCGATCACATTAAACGGCACTGACTTTCAGCGTCGTGTTTGGCACGCTATTATGGGCATTCCTTCTGGCGCTGTCGCCACCTATGCTGAACTTGCCCGTCATTTAGACAGTGCGCCACGTGCTATTGGTGGCGCCTGTCGTCGTAACCCCGTTCCCATAATTGTTCCTTGTCATCGTGTTGTCGCCAGCAATGGTATAGGTGGTTTTGCAGGTGCAGTAACGGGCAAACACATTGACATTAAACAATGGCTGCTTGACCACGAGTGCGCTGATTGATAGTGGGCAGTCAAATTCTCGGTGATGCAGATAGAACGCTTATCGAGCGTTTTATTGATATATTGTGGGTCGAAAACGGACTCAGTCAAAATACATTGTGTGCCTATCGCAGTGATCTTGGCCAGCTCGCTATTTGGCAGCAAAGCAATAAAGGTGAGCTGCCAAGTTTAACGCGAGAGCATTTGCTGCGCTATCTTGCACATGTTCAGCAGTCGGGTAAATCACCGCGCTCGTGCGCACGTATGCTGAGTAGTGTAAAACGATTATTTCAGTACTTGATTCGCGAAGGTGAGCTAGAGGTTGATCCCACAGCGCAGATTGATTCGCCGCGTTATATGAAGCCTTTGCCATCTTCGCTAACCGAATCAGACACCGAAGCCTTGCTTGACGCTCCTGATACCAGCAAGGCACATGGAYTGCGTGAYCAGGCGATGTTAGAGACTTTGTATGCCAGTGGTCTGCGTGTRAGTGAGTTAATCGGTTTGCAGTTATCCCAGCTCAATTTAAACGATGGCCTGGTCAGGGTTGTTGGTAAAGGCAATAAGGAACGATTAGTCCCACTGGGTGAGAATGCTATTTTGAGTGTGCAGCAATATWTRAYGAYTGCGCGYCCTGAATTATTGAAACAACGACAAAGTGATGCGGTATTTGTCAGTAATCGTGGCCAGGCGATGACGCGCCAGACGTTTTGGCATCTTATTAAGCGTTACGTTGTGCGTGCGGGTATCAACAAAGAGGTGTCGCCGCATACGCTACGTCATGCGTTTGCTACGCATTTGCTTAATCACGGCGCTGATTTACGTGTTTTACAGATGCTATTGGGCCACAGTAGTTTATCGACAACACAGATTTATACGCATGTTGCGAAAGAGCGCTTGAAGAGTATTCATGCCCGGCATCACCCTCGTAGCTAAAAAATCACGAAATCACGGAGCTAATTGCTAAAACTGTGGTCAAACCGCTAGGTTTAGGGGGTATACAGCTAATATACTGTATATATAKRATYTTATTAAAATTGAGAGTAGCTTGATGTCGCGATTAATTGTTTTGTTGCTGGTGCTGATTCTGCCGTGTCTCGCATTGGCGGCTGACGATATGGAGAAAATTAAAGAATCGCTAAAGGCGCTTGTGCCCGAGCTGGAGCCAGATAGCATTAAGCCTGGGCCGGTCGAAGGTCTTTATGAGGTCGTTTTCGGTACCCGTGTGTTTTATATCAGCGCTAATGGCCGTTACTTTTTGCAAGGTAATATCCTCGATACACAGACTAAAACCAGTCTAACTGAAGATAGACAAACTACTTTACGTGCCAAATTAGTTCAGTCGATGGATGAGTCCGATATGATTGTGTTCTCACCTGAGTCACCAAAGCATAGGGTCACGGTATTTACTGATATTGATTGTGGCTATTGTCGTAAGCTTCATCGTGAGATAGAGGCCTACAATGATGCCGGTATCGCAATCCGCTATGCCGCTTTCCCTCGCAGCGGGCCTGATACGCCTTCTTATTTTAAAGCGGTTTCCGTTTGGTGTGGTGAAGATCAGAAAGCGCTCATGACGTTGGCCAAAAACGGCGAAAGCTTTAAACAAAGTAAGTGCGAAAATCCGATAGATGGACACATGGATGTTGCGACGAAACTGGGTATCAGTGGTACGCCCACTATTATTTTGGAAGATGGCACTATGATGCCAGGTTACGTTCCGGCGCAAGGCTTGTTAAAGGTCCTGGAGCAGGGTCACTCTTAGCCTGTCCCGGTAAACTTCAGGCGCCCTTAAAAATCCAGCTCAACTAAACGCCGTTGTGCGGTAAACAATATTGCCGCGCGCGCCGTTTTCTCTGGCCACAATTGTTTGACGGCATCTCGGTAGCGAGACAGTTGTTCGCGATATTCTTCTGCTATTTTTGTTAAATCACCAGAGAGGTTTTGTCGGCTTTTATAGTCGATAATGAATGCTTCGTCGTCTGTCACAACAAGTCGATCAATAATACCAAAACGTGCTTTGCCTTCAGTGTCGATGGCATTTACATTCACTTCGTTAAAAGCCTTATTGTAATGAGCGCTATTAAAGCAGGCTTGTAGTTCGGGTTCCAGAAAAACCGCCAGGGCATCGCGCCAGCAGGCATTAAAATCCACACTCTCTGATAGCTTGCGCAACGCGTGCTGTGCTTCGATGGCAGTTTGAGTGGTGGATAGCCGCTGTGATGATAAAAGATCTAGCAGGTGGTGAATGGTGTCACCATAAGCTGCCGCTTCAGGGTCGATTTCAGATTTATCAGTAACAGTGGTCTGTTCTTGTGCAGGAAAAAATGGTATGACGTCATATTTTTTTTGTTTAATATGGTTGGCGTCGCTTTGGGGTTGTTCGCTGGTAGTGGTTTTTTTAATCTCGGAAAGTTCACCATATTGTGTTTTCCAGCCTATTGTTGGGTCGAAGTTGTCGGTCACTTGCCGGGCGATTTGTCCATACCAGCTGTTGTGCCAATCTCCTTGGCGTGGCTCTACACCGCTAATAAAGAGTAGTTGTCGTGCGCGGGTCAGGGCGACGTAAAGCAGGTTGGCATCTTCGATAGCATCTTTGTCTTGTTCGCTTTTAATTAGCTTGGTGCTGACACTATCGCGATGCATGCTCGACAGAAAAAAATAACGGGGTTGTTTGGCATCGGCAGGCCAGTCAATCAAAGCATGGTGGCGATGGTGTCGTGATGTTTGGTTTGTTGTATCGGCAATAAATACTACTGGCGCTTCCAGTCCTTTTGCAGAGTGGATGGTTAATATTCTTACAGTGTGATTGTCACCAGTGTTGGCTGCTTCATCGGGCGATTCATTGCGTTGTTCTAACAGCTCCAGATGATAAATAAATTTTTGTAGGCTAGGGTAGCGTCCGCTATCGATCTCAAGTGCCAGCTCGATAAAACGCGTTAGATTAGCYCTCACTCTTGCCACATAATGCGATGGAAAAGCCGAAACATATCTGGCAATGATTTGGCCTTGATGATAGATATGGTCGAGTAAATCATGTACCGGCAGCGTGCCAACGAGCTCATGCCACTGATTCAGCAAGGTATGTGCTCGGGCCAGAGAAACCGAAAGTTTGTGCGTTTCTGCCAGCAGAGAAAGGCGTGCGTACCACGATATCCCATGATCGTTGCTTGCCAGGGCGAGTGACATTAAGTCCTCATCTGTGCAGGAGAAGATAGGGGAGCGTAGTACCACGGCGAGAGCAAGATTGCTGTGCGGTGTCAGCAGAGTGTTGCATAAGTTAAGCATGTCTTGTATTTCGAGTGTTGACAGCAGCGATTTGCGTTGTGTGCCAACAAAGGGTATTCCTGCAGCAAGCAATGCATTCTCATAATCGGCAACATGACGGCGTTTCTTGACCAGGATTAATATGTCGCCGTAGTGAATCGGCCGCGTGTGTTGGTTGATAGTGATAGGTGTTTCATTAGTGATCAGGTCATGAATTTTTTGTACGATTTGCTCGCCTTCACGCTGATAACGGTTATCTGGTTTTATTTCGCGTGGTGCTTCTAATGGATTGCGAAGCTCAGATGTCGAAGGCTTATCTTCAATTTCCCCGCTGTCTGCTTCATTGCTGATCAATGGCAATAGTTCTGTATGTCCCCACAGACCTTTATGAACTGTATCGTGCGCTTGAAAACCTATCAGTTTGTTGCCTAAATTGGTGTCGGAGAAAATATGATTGACCAGATTAATGATGGCATGAGACGAACGTCGAGACTGATCCAGGCGCAGTTCATAGTGATTTGACGGTCTTTGTTGCAGCCATGCTTGTGACGCAATAAACAGGTCTGGTGCGGCACGACGAAAGCGATAGATAGACTGCTTGCCATCGCCTACTATAAAAAGGCTGCGTTGCTTGTCCGRCTGATCGGTGATCTCTTCGAGTAGCGGATGCAGCATATGCCATTGCGTTGGGTTGGTGTCCTGAAATTCGTCGATCAAGATATGGTCAATGCGTTGGTCAAGTTTGTACTGCACCCAGGATGATTGCTCGCTGTCAGATAGAAGTTTATAGACCTGCCACTCTAAATCGGAAAAATCGAGAGCGCTTTGTTCATGCTTGGCTTGCTGGAAAAGGCTTAGCAATTTATCGCCAACGGTATACCAGGCATGGCTGATTGAGGCAGTATGTTGTCGTTTTTGTAGGTCAAGAAAATGGTCAATGTCCTGCGCCAGGCTTTGGTGTAGATCGAGAAAACGTTGTTCAGCCGAGTCTCCCATGCTTTTCGCCTGGGCTTTACTGTRTTCGCGCTTGCGTAAGGTGCCTTTGTCAGTAAAAAAAATAGAGTGAAAGGYCTCGATCGCTGCCATGTCGAAGCTCGAGCGTTCGAGCAGTGTCTGCAGTGTTTGTGCGAATTTGGCATTTGTCTTCGTACTATGTTTGTTCAATAGCGAAGCAAATTCGTTTAAGTCATTCTGTATTGCGTTAGGTARCGACTCTTTGTCATTACTTTGGTCATCGAGTTCAAGCAACTGTTGTGTTTTCTTTTGTGCGTAGGCGACGGGATCAGCAGCATTTTCCGTGAACGCCCACCAGTCACTGCGGTGCTCCAGAAAGTCGTTGAGTAATAATTCTTCAACACTGTTTGGGTTGCTGCATTCATCGAACAGGCGATCCAGCGCTGCATTGAGTTCACTATCTGCACTGTGYGTGACRTAGTCGAGCAGTTGCTGCCATGCKTKATGCTTAAGCAGTGTGCTGGACTCGAGYARYTCAAAGCCGGGATTGATACCCGCTTCCAAGGGGAAGCGTTGCAAAAGGTCATGGCAAAAGGCATGAAACGTAGTGATTTTTACTGTATCAGGGTGTAATAAYAAGGCTTCATAGAGGTTGCGRGCATGCTTGGAATAGGTAGCATCAAGGCCGAGATCGGTCAGTTTTTTTTGTAAGGATTGGTCGTCGATTGAAGCCAGCTCATAGAGCCGATCACTAAGGCGCTCGTACATTTCGCCTGCGGCTTTACGTGTAAAAGTGATGGCAACAATACTGCCGGGTGATGTATCTTCTAAAAGCAGGCGCAGTAAACGACTTACTAATAAATAGGTTTTCCCCGTTCCGGCTGATGCGGAAACAGTGACGTTAACAGAGGGTTTAAGTGCTTGCATACGGTTTAATCACTTAGCCTGTTTCGAGGTTTTTCTGGCCAGCTTTGTTTTCGGCAAACACCTTGAAATTCACAATACTGGCAGACACTGTCATCGCCCCAGGCGTGCATATCATGGCCATTTCGGAGTTGCTGATGAATTTTAGTTAGACGTTGTTGGTTATGCTCGGTGATATCAGCCAGTTCTTCATTTTCGATACATACTTCTTTTACTGGCTCACCAAGTTGTAAATATTTGCATTGCGTAACAGGGCGATGCCACAACATTACGTAGAAGGGGAGTTGTACCGATTCTCCCAGCATAACGTCATCGACACTGGCGGCAGCCCCGGTTTTATAGTCAATGATGCTGTCRCCTTCGTCATTCGAATCAACGCGATCAATACGGCCTCTGAGACCGAATGTGCTTTCTGTTGCTTCGATTTCTATATAACGTTCGTTGTCGTGAATATGCCACGCCGTACCTTGTTTGATTTGCCAATTAATATAATGTGGAATATTGCTACACCAGCGTTGTAACCAAACTCGATGGAGGTAATTATCCTCAAGGTCTGCGGCAAATACCTGTTGCGAAATTGTATGTAGCATATCGATTGCAGCTTGCCGTGATTGGTCATTRATTTGCGTGGGGAACGGCCCGGCCAATCCTTTGACATCGCTATGTAGCGCTTGTAGGCAGCGGTGAACCAATTCGCCATAATCGGCTTTTTGTAAGGCTTCACGTATTGCATCCGGCGCTGACAATTGCAGGCACTGTCCGGCAAAATAACGATAGGGACAATTAACGAGCTGCTGATAGCTGTAGGCCGAGTAACTATCAGGCAACAATTTTGAATTGACAGCTGGTGCTGGCATATGTGGTTTGTCTGGTAGCTCGTCTCCGGTGACGTCGCTGAGCACTAAATTAGCCGCAGCATGGGCCAGTGCCTGGTCATGTAGGTCGTCACCATAGCCGAGTTGATGAAAGGCGTTAACCAGCTGTAGCCAGGGCGCAAGTGTTTGCGGTTCGCCATTGTTCTCGGTCGAATAGGTGATGACAAGGCTCGGTGCGGATTCAAGTAGACGTCGAAAATGATAAAAAGCCGTTTGTAGCTCATCGGTCTGCGTGCGTAGCCCTAATTCTCTGCGCACCGCTTGATTGAATAAGGGCGATGGCGATTGTTTTAATGGTAGATGTTTGGCATCGGCAGCGGCGATGATGAGTCCGTCAAACTGTTCTAAATTTGATTGTGTCATCGGTAATAGGGCAATACCACTTTCTACACGGCTGAGTTGAAAATAACTTTGTTCTAACGAGCGTGCAAACCACAGTCGAAACTCTTGCCACGGTAGGCTTACTGTTTGTGGTTCGGGTAGGGAGTGCAGTGTTTGTAATTGTTCAATAATGCTATGACCGGCCTCGTCATTTTGCAATGTCGACATTAAGCCAATGCGTTGCATGCTAAGTTCAACRGCATTAAGTAAATCGGTGATACTGGTTTTGTGYTTGGCCTTTATCAGTTTTATTACAGGTTCGGCGGCATGTTCTACCTCGTCAAGCAGGTCTGTGACCAAGGTGTCTTGCCACTGTAGTCGTTGTTGGCGCGAGCGAATAGTAAAGCGATAGCGCGATAAGTTGGCTTGTACATTTTCACGACGAACAATATCTTGTTCAAAACGATAAACAGCCTTCGATAAGATTTCCTGATCCCAGTCGGGTAATGCGAAAGGTGATTTGAGCAGATCGAGCAGAGGTTGATAGGCAAAATCTTGCTCGATAAGTGCCAGCCAGCTGTCGATAGCCGCCGCCGCGCTGGTGGTGGACAGTGCCCAACCGGTGTAATCGTTGACTGTGAGGCCGAAGCGCTGCAATAAGGCGCGTACGCGTCGGGCGAGTCTGCGGTCGTCGGTGATAATAGCTAATCGTTGCTTGCCGTCATTGCGCCAGTGCGCAAGTTGTAGCGCAATGGCTTGTGCTTCATGTTCCGGTGTGTGATTTTTGCATAGACGTAAGCGTGGTTTGGCAGGGCTGAYCGGTTCTTGTGCCGTAAATAATTGCGCGCGTTGCAGTATGCCTGCTTGTTCTTCTCCATCTATTGGCAGGGGAGTAAAAACGGTATTCAAAAAATTGTTATAACTCGTACTCAGGTTTGTTTTTTTGGTATCAAATCGTTCTATAAGTGTATGCAGGGTGTTATCACTATGCAATCGTGACAGGTGTGCGTTGTCTGGCTTATGGGCGGGGTGTTCTTGCCCGTGAAGGAGGAGTCTGAGTTGTCCTCTATCGTCAATGGATTGCAAAAAAGCGAGTTCCGATGGCAGGAAACGATGGTAGCCGGCAACATAAAAAGTTGTGTCGCTGTTGTCAGCAATTAATTGCTCCAGGCCCTGGCGGTAAGCTGTTTCTGTGTCGCTATGTTCGCAGGCGTTCAGCTCATCGTGATAGGCATGCCATAGCGTATGAACGATCTTGGCTTCACGGCCCACAGGTGCTTGGATAACATCGCTGGGTTGCAAGCCATAGGCCGCAGCCAGTGCTGCAGTAAAGATCTCGTTGTCATCGTCGATGTGGTATTGATTGGCAGTGAGCTCATCAAACAAAGCGAGCAGGTTGTCAGTCAGGTGCCAGGTTGATACTTCTCCAAACAATTGCTGATGCTGGCGTAGCGCTTTATAAAGCATTAACTCGCGCGCGCGATCACCGATAATTGGTTTTTCCAGAGAGGTATGTTCGGCGACATATTCGCGTAAGCTGCATACTGTTGGTCCGAGCAGGCCGTTACAGCCGATGGCATTTGCAGTGGCTAAAAGCTGTCGCCGTAGTTCGGAAATACGGTTGGGATTGTTGAGTAAGACCGTGACGTGCGTCAGGTCAGGCAGGGATGCTTCCTGCTCACAAATGATTTGTTTGGCGAGAACCGCGACAGGGTCCTCGCTATAGGCAATGAGTCGATGTACCCCAAGGGCACCTTGCACCCCAAGGGTATGTGGGCAGGTGCCGTTGTTCAACGGCATTGTCGGCTAGCGTTCGAGAAGTTCGAGCTTGCCTTCCTTACCATCCCATTCGGTGGCATCTTCCGGTGGGTCAATCTGCTCAGTGATGACCGGCCAGCCTTTGGCTAATTCTGCATTCAGCTCCAAAAAATGAGACTGATCATCCGGCAAGTCGTCTTCCGAGACAATCGCATTAGCCGGGCATTCTGGTTCACACAAGGTGCAGTCAATGCACTCATCAGGATCGATGACAAGAAAATTTGGACCTTCATGAAAGCAATCGACTGGGCAGACTTCCACGCAGTCGGTGTACTTACATTTAATACAATTTTCCATTACGACAAAAGTCATCTTGTGCTCCGCTTCGAACTTTAAAGGCCGGTTATTTTAATCGATTCCAGATGGATTGACGAGCGTTGTGCGACGGTGAGTTTTATTTTAAAGGCTAAGGGTGATGGTTATTTAAAATATATAACATTTAATAGTTTATGTAATTAATTGTTTTTATTAACAAAATAAATAAATTTATTGCTTGGGATTAAAGTCATTTTGTATTGTGTCTAGAGCTGATTTTAGTATCTTAAATGGTGATGTTAGCGGGGATTCAGGCTTTAGTGTCGAGTTTAAGCTTGGTGGTGGGGTATGATTCTTAATCTAATCCTAATCTTCTGTTCATCATTTTCTCAACTGGTCGCTTTACTATTAAGACAATGTTCAGGATTAAGCTAACGATGGTCATTGCGGTTCTGCTAACCATCGTGTTGCTGCTAGCTGCTACCTTACGTTGGGGTACTAACCGGGCGCAATATTACTTTGATCGTAAACAGCTTGCCCAGGACGCTGCCCAGGCCTACGTTCAGCTCTCTCACAATGCATATCGTCACTTCAAAGAGTTGGTAGATATTGTGGTGCTTGGTGGCGATGCCGATTTAGAGGAGGCAACGCTTTCCCACCAGGAGCTGCAGAAATCAGTCAAGCAATTACGGCTTATTACTGATGCTGAAATTGACTATGTGGATGGGCAGGAGTCGGCAGAGGAATCCGCAGAGCTTGAGCGGATTGCTGCGCTTGAACAGCTCCTTGCAGAAGGCGGTTGGGCTTTTGATCGCATTTTGTTGTTACAACGCCGCGGTGCTGAGGAATCGGCACAGGCAGTATTGGGTACGGTGTTGGAGCAGACCATTGACAAGCAATTTAAGCCCCTTATCGATGCCGCCATTAATGATGAGCTTGACGAGGTGGCGGAGGCACAACGGCAGGCCCAGCAACTGTTGGCTGACCTTAGGCTGGTGTCTATGGTGGCCGCCATAGTGGCATTCTGTTTGGCGCTGGCCATGGCGGTTTGGTTGTTGCGTGGCCTTAGTATGCCATTGGATCGCCTGATAGCAGGGGTACGGCAGGTGGCTAGAGGTGATCTGACATATCGTATCGAACTGCCGGGACGTAATGAGTTCACCTATCTTGCGAAAAACTTCAACGATATGACTGAACAATTGGGTCAGCAACGCCAGCACCTATTGGCCGCCCAAGCGGAGTTGGAAGACAAGGTGGATATTCGTACCGGCGAGTTGCAGCAGGCTAACGAAAAACTGCAGCACATTGATGAGGGCCGCCGGCGCTTTTTTGCGGATATTAGTCATGAGTTACGCACACCGCTCACGGCGATTCGAGGTGAAGCAGAGGTGGCTGCGCGGGGTAGGGAAAAAACAGCAGAAGAATATCGGGATACTTTGGCGCGGATTATTGAGCTCTCTGATCAGTTGGGGAGGCTGGTTGAAGATTTGTTGCAAATGGCGCGTTCTGAATTCACCAGCATGCGTTTTGATCTACATCCGCTAGTACTGAATCACCTTGTCAGCGATCTGTGTGAAGACGCTAGGGTATTGATTCAACAAAAGCAATTACAGTTGACGCTGAATATAACTAAACACGACGTCAATATCTACGGTGATCGAGTACGCTTGAGGCAGGTGTTACTGATTTTGATTGATAACGCCTGCCGCTATTCTGATCCGGGTGGTGAGATTACTGTTGCCTTACAGGCCGATCAGGGCAATGCTAGCCTGGCCATCAGTGATCAAGGCATGGGTATCTCCGACACTGAGTTAGAGATAGTGTTTGAACGCTTTTATCGGGGTGAACAGGCTCGTAATCGAGTTGCCTCTGGTTCCGGGCTGGGTTTGTCTCTGGCAAAGCTGATTGTTGAGGCACATAAAGGCAAAATTGATTTAACGAGTGAGTCGGGGCAGGGTACTTGTGTGACTATTACTCTGCCTGCGATTAATTGACGGAAGCATTTAATGACGATATTAATTATTGAAGACGATGAACCGATTGCGCAATTTGTCGGGAGAGGATTAGAGGCGGAAGGTTATCTGACTGAAACCGCCAGTAGTGGTACACAAGGTTTGCTGCTTGCCACTAACGCTGAATATGAGTTGTTGCTGTTGGATTTGATGCTGCCCGACTTGAGTGGGCAAGAGGTTTGTCGCCAGCTGCGCCTGCAAGATATTACCACCCCTATTCTGGTGCTCAGCGCCATGGATTCACTGGAAGATAAAATTGAGTGTTTAGGCCTGGGAGCGGATGACTACCTGACCAAACCCTTTGCCTTCAACGAGCTAATCGCCCGCATCCAGGCGCTGCTACGCCGCAGTCAGGGTTATAAAGAAGAAGCTATCGAATTGGTTGTGGCCGATCTAACGTTAAATAGAGAGACGCGGGAAATTCACCGTGCAGGCCGGCTGATTGAACTAACCCCTAAGGAATATTCGCTACTGGAGTATTTCATGAGTGCGCCGGGGCGGGTGTTCAGCCGCAGTAAAATCCTTGACCAGGTGTGGGGTTATAATGCAGACCCGCTAACCAATGTGGTTGATGTCTACATTAGAAACCTTAGAAGAAAGCTGGATGAAGGGTTTTCTGTGTCGCTTATTAAAACAGTGCGGGGTTTTGGTTATAAGCTGGTGGACAATGAGCTTCCAGCAAAATAACCGGGTGGGCCCTTTGCACGAAGCATCTTTTTTGTTATGGCGGCGTTAAAAATAGTCTCATACCCCCAAGGGAACGTAGGTGAGTCGATTTTTGGCAAGGATGCCGTAAAATCAATCACGAGGTAGCGACACTATCAAATTGTGTCAGCCAGTCTGAGTTGATCGCCTGCGACACCAAAGCGAAAGCGGCAATCATTTGGGTCACAGGCAGTGATTAAAAAGTAAAATAGGACGATAATGCCTGCTTTTAGTATTGTTATTTTCATGTTTTAACGGCTATCTTACTATCAGCGGGTAAACTTAACATCGTAAACGTTCTCTACCCCTTTAGTTTTATCTGTTGTATAAATAATTTTAAGCTTTTCAGGTTGATCTGGCTGCAGTATCATTTTTTCAATATGTTTTCTTTTCGGGTTCTCGGGATAGTCTTCGTAATCTATCGTGTATAAATACTCTATGTCTGGCTGGTATGTACATGGATCGAATTCCGGTTTTTGATCATACAATTCGAAAAAAACGATTTTATCATTCCAGCCGGTTGTACGGGTGTAAAGGTAATAGGTTTTGTTATTATTATTAATTGTGTCAGCCAGTCTGAGTTGATCAGCTGCGACACCAAAGCCAAATCGGCAATCATTTGAGTCGCAGGCGGTGATTAAAAAGTAAAAAAGGACGATAATGCCTGCTTTTAGTATTGTTATTTTCATGTTTTAACGGCTATTTTACATCAGCGGGTAAACTTAACGTCGTAAACGTTCTCTACCCCTTTAGTTTTATCTGTTGTATAAATAATTTTAAGCTTTTCAGGTTGGTTTGGCTGCAATATCATTTTTTCAATATGTTTTCTTTCCGAGTTCTGGCGATAGTCTTCGTAAGCTACCATGTATAGTTTTTTGATGTTTGGCTGGTATGTACATGGATCGAATTCCGGTTTTTTATCATACAATTCAAAAAAGATGGTTTTTTTGTGCCAGCCGACCGTACGGGTGTAAAGGTAATAGGTTTTATTGTTATCATTAATTGTGTCGACCAGTCTCAGTTGATCAGCTGCGCCACCAAAGCCAAAGCCGCATTCATTTTGGCCGCAGGCGGTGATTAAAAAGCAAAAAAGGACGATAATGCTGGCTTTTAGTATTGTTATTTTCATGTTTTAACGGCTATTTTACATCAGCGAGTAAACTTAACATCGTAAACGTTCTCTACCCCTTTAGTTTTGTCTGTTGTATAAATAATTTTAAGCTTTTCAGGTTGATCTGGCTGCAGTATCATTTTTTCAATATGTTTTCTTTCCGGGTTCTCGGGAAAGTCTTCGTAATGTGTTAAGTATAAATGCGCTACGTCTGGCTGGTATGTACATTCATCGAATTCCGGTTTTTGATCATACAATTCGAAAAAAACGATTTTATCATTCCAGCCGGTTGTACGGGTGTAAAGGTAATAGGTTTTGTTATTATCATTAATTGTGTCAGCTAGTCTGAGTTGATCGCCTGCGATATCAAAGTGGCAGTCATTTGGGTCGCAGGCAGTGATTGAAAAGTAAAATAGGACGATAATACTTGCTTTTAGTATT
>NVRF01000038.1 GCA_002400775.1 Gammaproteobacteria bacterium | reverse complement strand
TTTCCATGTGAAAGACACATTTCTTGCAAACTATTTTACCTCTATTGCTCGCTTATTTCCTTAAAATTAAGGACTTAGGTATTCTTCAGGGACGACTAAATACAGATAGAGACGCGACCAGAAAGGCAGCTGCGGTGTTGCGTCCTCTTGAGGTAGCACCTACTATCCCTACGAGGATGCACCTTGGTTCTGCTTGCGCCCGAAGGGAAGCAGTCCATACACTAAATCAAACGGCAGAAGAAATCACCCTAAACGCCTGACAAACAATCAGCTCACCGGACTAACCCGATCGATCCGTGATCTACACTATGATATACATAGCATAGGGCTGACGCACTAAGGTTAATGAAATAAATCCTGGCCTTTAGCCACCCTATCTGACACAACACGCTGGAAAGCTTTCGGGCCAAAAGCATACCATTGCTCATCACGCTGATAAATAAACGGGCGCATATGTTTCATAGAATATTCATGAAACCAGCCCAACACCTTTTCATCCGGGTCTTGACCTGCCGACACCAATACATCCACAGGACGGCCTGACCACGTCGCACGACCAGAAAGCATAATCACCCCGCTCTGATGAGGCTGCAGCCAGTCCGGCAAATCGCTTTCTGGCTCGGCCCAACCGCAGAAAAAAGCACGACAAGGGTCGTCAGGCCGTTTTTCGTGAATCGTGCAATTTTGACCCGAACTAAACGGGCAAGGTTTACCAAAGTCAATATCATGCCCCAAGACATGAGTCTTGACCCAACCATCACAACACAAGGAACACTCACCACAAGGGCGTGGTGCTTGTGGTGATTTTGGTCGCGGTATCGGACTCAACGAATAGACTTGTTGCGTTAAAGCAACAGCGCTCTCGACCACGGTAGCACCGTGGCACTTCTTGTATTTTTTACCACTGCCGCAGGGGCAGGGATCATTTCTTCCAGTTTTCTCCATAATGGCAACACTATATAGCTATCGTGCTCTTAACGCCATATCTGTGACAAAAAAACCACATAAATCGCGATTCGTAGTTTTTTTACAAAAAAGTGTTGCATTTCTGCACAGTGTTGCTATAGTCACATCAGTCAAAAATATTTTGACCCAAATAATTCCTAGTCTAGGAGGAGCGCCAAAATGAATAAGAAACTTCTTGCAGTAGCAGTAGCTTCAGCAATCGCCGCCCCAATGGCCGCAAGTGCTGATAGCAGTTTGACTGTTTACGGTGGTGTTGGTGTCGCTGTTGAATCTATTGATATCGATACTGCAGATGCTCTAGCCGTTAACAATAACCATTCTGCCCTTGGTTTCGAAGGTAGCACCGATGTCAACAGCAGCCTTGCTGCTGTATTCCATTGGGATGCCTTTGTAAATATTGATAACGCTGGTGGTGATGGTAGTTTAATCGGTGGTGGTCGTGATGGCTGGGCTGGTTTGCGCGGTTCTTTCGGTACCGTTGCCCTTGGTTTCCAGGGCCGTCCTTGGAAGACCTTGTCACACGCTTTGGATCCGTTTGAAGGCACCATCGCTGACTATAGCTCTGTTTTAGGTAACTCTTCTGGTGGCAGCAACTTTGCGGGCGGACAAGGCTTCGATACCGGTGTTGGTAATTCCATCATCTGGTTTGGTCCTAACCTCAATGGTTTCACCTGGCACGCGCAGTATGGTGCTGAAGACTCTGATAATGGTGCCAACAATTACGGCGTACAAGGTAACTACAGCAATGATCGATTCTTAGTCGGTTTATCATACGATCTTAATGAAGACACGACTAATGGTGCCAATACTGACGACCTTACCGCAATCAAGTTAGTAGGTAGTGTAAACTTCGGTGCTGCTACTATAACTGGCGCTTATGAGCAACTTGACGGTATTGGCTTTGATTCTAATGCTGACCGTGACGCTATCTGGCTTGCTGGTAGTTACGACTTTGGTCATGGCTCCGTACGCTTGTCTTATAGCTTAGCAGACGAAGTCAACAATGACGACAACGGTGCTGATCAAATTTCTGTGGGTTACTTTGGCAAGCTGAGTGATAATGCTACCTGGTATGCACTTTATTCACAGATCAGCAATGACGATAACGGTGCGTACGGCTTCGTTTCAGCGCCGCACACGTCTTCTATCGACAGTAGCTTATCTAACCAAAGTGTAGTTGCGGGCAATGACAGCCGTGCTATCGGCCTTGGTATCAAGTACAACTTTGCTGCAGACTTGATCTAAAGCAAAAAGCTACTTATGTAGCTAATAATAATAATTGTACGAAGACTCAAACGGGTATCTGAAAAGGTACCCGTTTTTTTATGCCTGCTATTTATAACCCTATAATCAGGGGCAAGACATATCCTTAGAAATAACTATAACTGCAGTTCTTTCAATAAAGCCTGTTTTTCTTTATTAACGATTTCACCAGTTAAGCAAAAACCAATCATTTTTTCTTCGATGTTGAAAGCTATGGCTTTGATGCCATCATCCATTTTAATTATATTCCAGTCTATTTCATTGCCATAAATCATGCCTGCCACAACAACCGGATGCAGCGTGCTTTTAACGATCACTGGCATCACCGGATACACCACATCGGTCGGCTCACCCGTCAACGTTTTCGCCAAGGCTCGCGCGCCATGCATAATGGGCATAACATAGGGCAAAACCTGCCCTACCACCTCTGCGCAATCACCAAGGGCATAAATATTTTTGGCAGAACTCTGCAATAAAGAGTCGACAACGATTCCTCGATTGATTTCTAAACCCGCTTGCTTGGCTAGCTCGGTGTGCGAACGTAAACCAATCGCCGAAATCACCAAATCGCAATCAAAACTTTCACCATTTTGCAAAACGACCCGATAGCCGCTCTTGTCCTTATTCAACTCTTCAATCGTGGTGCCCAAATGCCAATGTACCCCCGCATCTGCTAATGCTGTTTTTAACGCTTCGCCTGCCTCGACAGGTATTAGCCTATCAAGCGGTGTTTCACCCAAACCAATCACGTCTACCTGATAGTCTTGACTGAGTAAATCGTTAGCAAACTCACAACCAATAAGCCCAGCACCAACAATGGCAACACGTTTCACATTGTCTGACAGCTTTGCTCTAAAGTGAGCGTAGTCGTCCAGGTCATTCACTGATAGAACATCATCATTAGCATCGCCGCTAAACGCGATACGAATCGGGTCAGCTCCCAAAGCTAAAATCAATCGGTCATAGCTGACAACATCACCGTTATCAATAGTAAGCTTTTGTTTTACCGTGTCGAGGGCAGTAACCTTGGTATGCGGCCTAATTTTGGCCTTGAGTTGCTCCGCCATTTTTTCCGCTGTCGTCATCACCAGTGTCTTGGCATCTTTGCCTTGAGCCAGTGCGGTAGACAACATCGGCTTCGAATAAAAATCACCGGCATCGCGGCTGATTATGGTTAACAATGTCTCTTTATCCAACTTGCGCAACTCTCTGGCCAGGGTATAACCAGCCAGGCCACTCCCTATAATGGTAATGCTCTGCATGTTTATTCTCGCTTTGGCTTATATAAAACAGGTATCTATAATTAATTGATTTTTGATTGGCGCGCACAGCGCACAATATTAAGTGAAGTAGTTATGACTATGAATATACCGGTACTTTGCTTTACCTTGGAAACGAAGACACGTACACTCGCGCCATTTGCTGACATATTATCACTTCGGATCATGCCCTAATGACGAACGAAACAACAGAAAAAAGCGGCAATAATCACCGCACTCTTATTATTTTAGGTTCTGGCCCAGCCGGATATTCCGCTGCTGTATATGCGGCGCGCGCCAATTTAGCCCCAATGCTTATTACCGGCATCGAACAAGGCGGTCAGCTCACCACTACTACAGATGTCGATAATTGGCCCGGCGATAACGATGGTGTACAAGGCCCTGAGTTGATGGAACGTATGCGTAAGCATGCCGAGCGTTTTGATACCGAGATTGTGTTCGACCATATTCATACCACCCATCTTGATCAGCGCCCTTTTCTACTCGAAGGTGATTCAGGGCATTACACTTGCGATGCGCTTATTATCGCCACAGGCGCCTCTGCAAAATATCTGGGCATGGATTCAGAAGAAGCTTTTAAAGGCCGTGGCGTCTCCGCCTGCGCGACTTGTGACGGGTTTTTCTACCGTAATAAAGAGATCGCGGTCATTGGTGGCGGAAATACGGCGGTCGAAGAGGCCTTATATCTATCAAATATCGCATCCAAAGTCACGGTGGTGCACCGCCGCGATCAGTTTCGTTCCGAAAAAATCCTGTCAAATCGACTGCTAGCAAAGCAAGAAGAAAACGTAAACATTCAATGGAATCATACACTTGATGAGGTTTTAGGAGATCAAACCGGCGTCACAGGTATGCGTATTCGCAGCACGAAAGACAATGGTACTCAAGAAATCGACTTAAGTGGCATTTTTATTGCTATTGGTCATTCACCGAATACACAAATATTCAACGGGCAGCTCGATATGAAAAATGGCTATATCACGGTCCAGTCAGGGCTAGCAGGCAATGCGACCGCGACCAGCGTGGATGGCATCTTTGCCGCCGGCGATGTCGCTGATCAAGTCTACCGTCAAGCCGTAACTTCTGCCGGCGCCGGTTGTATGGCTGCACTCGATGCCGAACGTTATCTTGAAGAGTTGCATTCTGAGCAAAAAGACTAACCATTGAGGGGTAAGGCAATGCTACGACACGAAGAAGAACGCCGAGCAGCGCTGCGCGTCGCGGTAAGCTGCAAGTTCAATTATAGCGAGCAGGTTTCAGGGCGCGTCAATAACGCTACGCTTAGCAATTTGAGCGCTAGCGGTATTGCGTTTCAGGCGAATGAACCTTTCGAGCTCGGTGCATTGCTGGATGTTCGGCTGGAGCCAGGCAATACCTTAACTCCATCTCTCGATGCCACTATCGAGGTTGTTCGCGTAGACACCTGTGAAGACCTACGCAGCTACAATGTTGCTGGCCGCATCACTCAAATTCACCACTAAGATCCACCATCTATACACCAGATAAAAAACAAGTAACAACGCTCTACTCACTACGCTGTCAGTTTGCATCTCCGTTATACTGCAAAAATGGAAATTCGCTTTTTAACCGCACTTGGCGACATCGACAAAACGCAATGGAACCGCCTCAATCTTCACAACAATCCTTTTCTACGCTACGAGTTTCTCGAAGGCATAGAACGTTATGGTTGTGTCGGCGGCGATTCAGGTTGGCAGCCGTGTCATATCACCTTATGGCACGACCAGGAGTTGGTCGGTGCACTACCGCTCTACAGCAAACACCACTCATGGGGCGAATTTGTTTTTGACTTTGCCTGGGCCGAAGCCTACGCCCAGCATGGTGTTTCTTACTATCCAAAACTCGTTAGCGCCATTCCATTTACACCCGTTACTGGGCAGCGCTTTCTCTGCGCCAACAATGACGCTCAGATAAAAAAACAATTAGTAGATGCTGCTATTCGTTACGCGCAAAAAAGCGGCCATTCATCCTGGCACTGCCTTTTTCCTGCTGACTCCCCTGCTGATTCTATTAATGCTGAGCAAGAAAAAATTCTTGAGCGCTGGGGCTGTCAGTTTCACTGGGAAAATATGAATTATCGCGTCTTCGATGATTTTTTGGCGGCGATGTCATCGTCTAAACGAAAAAAAATCCGGCGCGAACGCCGCCGCGTCGTTGAGCAGAATGTCACCGTCCAATACCTTGTTGGACATGAAATAAACCCGCAGCAATGGCAGATTTTTTATCAATATTACTTGTCAACTTTTTCAAAGAAGAACAACTACCCCGCATTCACCTTGGAATTCTTTATGCACCTGGGTGAAACCATGCCCGATCAGGTATTATTAATTTTAGCCCAGTATGATGGCCAAGACGTCGCGGGCGCCTTTTTTATGCGCAATGGCACCCATCTCTATGGCCGACATTGGGGCTGTCTGGCAGAATTTCACAGCCTGCATTTCGAACTCTGCTACTACGCGGCGATTGAATATTGTATTCTTAACGGTATCAAATATTTTGATGCTGGCGCGCAAGGTAAACACAAGGTAAGCCGTGGTTTTCTGCCCGTAAAAACACGCTCGCTGCATTGGATAAATCATGCAGGCTTTCGCCATGCCATCGACGATTTTTTGCATAAGGAACGCCAAGGTGTCAACGACTATATAAAAAGCGTCGAAGCACATTCGCCCTTCAAGCAAGAGGGCTAAAACTACATGGATGGAGAAGACTCAAAGCCTATGTCTATCGCGTTTAACAGTGCTCCCTATTGGCTTGACCCAAACAATCCCGATGAAGCGTTTCCGAATCCTGAACTCGCCACCATCGAGCCCAATGGATTACTTGCCCTAGGCGGCGATCTCTCGCCACAACGACTACTTAATGCTTACCGGTGTGGAATTTTCCCTTGGTTCGATACTGAACAAGCCATACTTTGGTGGTCACCCAACCCGCGTGCAGTACTTTATCCAGCAGAACTAAAAATCTCTCGAAGTCTAAGCAAAACCGTCAGAAATAAAGGCTTCGAAGTACGTTTTGACACTGCCTTTGCTGAAGTCGTCAACGCTTGTAGTCAAGCTCGCCAAAGCAGTGAAGGCACCTGGATCGACTCACGCATTAAGAGCGCCTATCTTGAACTACACAAGCTCAAGCATGCACACTCAGCCGAGGCCTGGCTGAATGGTGAACTGGTTGGTGGCCTTTATGGTGTTGCTATTGGCCAAGTGTTTTATGGTGAGTCGATGTTTTATCACCAACGTGATGCTTCAAAAGTCGCCTTTGTATCGTTAGTTAGAACCTTACAGCATTGGGGCTTTCAAATGATTGATTGCCAGATGACAACAGAGCATTTACTTAGTCTTGGCGCAAAAGAAATTCCACGTAGAGAGTTCAATAAAAAACTTGATCAGTGGTGCACACAAGCCGCCTCAGAATATGCCTGGAAGACACTCTAATGGAAGTGCGCGAAATATTATTCTATAAAACGCAGCCACATGATTGCGGCTATATCGACGATCTAAAAGCAACAAATGTGGTGCTAGACCCAGGTTTCGAGCCATCATCTGAACTTTATAGCCAACTTATTGCATCGGGGTTTCGACGCAGCGGTAACTATGTCTACCGCCCTGATTGCACGCATTGCTACGCCTGTATATCACTGCGACTTCCTGTTGCCGATGTGCGACCTAGCCGCAGCCAGCGCCGCGTACTCAAACGCAATAGCGATATTGATATAAACCGTCTCAGGGTCAATTTTCACCCTGAGCACTTCGCACTTTATCAACGCTATTTATCCGCACGCCACCCAGGCGGGCCAATGGAAAAACATAGCAAAACAGAGTACATGGCGTTTTTACGCTCAAAGCGCATTGATACCGGCCTCTTTGAATTTCGACTAAATCAGAAGCTATTAGCAGTATCGGTCGTCGACTATCTCAAAGACAGCTTATCGGCCGTCTATACATTCTATGATCCTGACTATGCAGAACGCAGCCTGGGTATTTATGCCATCTTGCAGCAGATTGAAGAAACACGTCGCTTAGGTCGAAAATGGCTTTATTTAGGTTACTGGATCCACGATTGCACAAAAATGCGCTACAAAACCGCATTTTTACCAACAGAAGCCTATCTAAAAGATGGTTGGATGCGCTTTGAAACGGCACAACAACTACCATTACGGTATAATGGGGATTTAACCTAGGTGCCCTGAAGGAGCCCGCATAAACGAGATGGCAAAAGAAGAGCACATTGAAATGGAAGGTACTGTCGTAGACACCCTACCCAACACCATGTTTCGTGTCGAGCTGGATAACGGGCATATCGTCACCGCCCATATTTCCGGCAAAATGCGGAAAAATTATATTCGAATCCTAACCGGCGACAAAGTCACCGTTCAGGTCACGCCTTACGACCTAAGCAAAGGCCGTATCGTCTATCGCGCACGCTAGCGTTTTCTATCGCGCTAGCCTTCTGTGAGGGCCTCTTCTGCTTTATCAAAGCTGAAGATCAAGCCCTCCTTATTAGCGCCGATACGCACATGACCACCATGAGATAACTTACCAAACAACAACTCATCTGCCAGTGGTTTTTTAATCTGCTCTTGAATAATTCGTGCCATGGGTCGTGCACCCATCTTGGCGTCATAGCCATGTTCGGCCAACCAGTTACGTGCCTCTCTATCAATGCTAAACGTCACTTTATGTTCATCGAGTTGATGTTCCAGCTCAATAATAAATTTATCAACAACAAAACCAATCGTACTGCTATCCAGCGGCGCAAACGGCACAATCGCATCCAAACGGTTACGGAATTCAGGCGAAAATACGCGCTTAATCGATTCCATACCATCGCTGGTGTGATCCTGCGTGGTAAAACCGATTGAAGTTCGATTCATCTCATGAGCACCGGCATTGGTCGTCATAACCAGTATTACATTCCTGAAATCAGTCTTGCGTCCATTATTGTCTGTCAACGAACCATGATCCATAACTTGTAATAACAAGTTATAGACATCCGGATGTGCTTTCTCGATTTCGTCAAGCAATAAAACCGAATGAGGGTGTTTATTGACAGCCTCGGTCAGCAAACCGCCCTGATCGAAACCAACGTACCCCGGTGGTGCGCCGATCAATCGAGACACCGTGTGACGCTCCATGTACTCGGACATATCAAAGCGAATCAACTCGATACCTAAAACATGGGCAAGCTGACGCGTGACTTCGGTTTTACCGACGCCTGTTGGGCCAGAAAACAAGAATGAGCCAATCGGTTTTTCACCATCGCGTAAGCCAGAGCGCGCCATTTTGATCGCGCTAACCAAACTACCGATCGCCTCACCCTGGCCAAAAACCAACAGCTTCAAGTCGCGGTCAAGAGTTCGCAGGCGATCTTTATCGCTGGCCGAAACACTCTTCGGMGGAATACGCGCCATTTTAGCGATAATACGTTCAATATCTCGCACACCAACTGTCTTTTTACGTTTGGATGCGGGCATAAGCTGAACACTGGCGCCAGCTTCATCGATAACATCAATCGCTTTATCAGGCATATGACGTTCTGTTATATAACGATCAGCCAGCTCTGCTGCCATACGCAAGGCGTCGCGCGTATAACGCACGCCGTGATGCTCTTCAAAGGCACCTCGCAGTCCTTTAAGAATCTCGAAGGTCTCTTCGACACTCGGCTCGACGACATCAATCTTTTGAAAGCGGCGCGCTAAGGCACGGTCTTTTTCAAAGACACCACGGTATTCCTGATAGGTTGTCGCACCAATGCATTTCAGCTCGCCTGATGCGAGACCAGGTTTAATCAAATTGGATGCATCCATGACGCCACCAGAAGCGGCGCCTGCACCAATAATGGTATGAATTTCATCGATAAACAGAATTGAGCCAGGCTCATTACGTATTTGCGAAAGAACGGCCTTTAAACGCTTTTCAAAATCACCGCGATATTTGGTGCCTGCTAATAAGGCACCAAGATCCAATGTAAAAACGGTAGAATCGAGCAACACTTCAGGCACGTCGCCATCGACAATCATGCGCGCCAACCCTTCAGCCAAAGCAGTTTTACCAACGCCCGCTTCACCTACGAACAATGGGTTGTTTTTACGACGACGACACAACACCTGAACAGCGCGTTCTATCTCATCCTTGCGCCCTATCAGCGGATCGATCTTGCCTTGCTTTGCCAACTCATTTAGGTTAGTGGCGTAAATATCCAGGGCTGTTTTGCCGGTCTCTCCGGCCGATTCTGCGCCAGCAGTTTGCTCTATATCTTCACCGCCACCATCCTCACCCAGACTTGACATACCATGAGAGAGATAGTTAACGACATCCAGGCGACCAATATCCTGCTGCTTAAGTAAATAGACGGACTGCGAATCTTGTTCACTGTAAATAGCCACCAGCACATTCGCGCCCGTCACCTCAGCCTTACCTGACGATTGGACATGAAACACCGCTCGCTGTAAAACCCGTTGAAAACCGAGTGTCGGTTGCGTTTCTCTATTGTCAGCGTCGGTTAATACCGGTGTAGTCTCTTCAAGAAAATAACTAAGATCTTGCCTAAGAATATTAAGGTCGGCACCACAAGCACCCAAAACGGCGGTCACAGAATCATTTTCAAGCAATGCTAATAGCAAGTGTTCAACAGTAATAAACTCATGACGACGATCACGCGCTTCTTTGAACGCAGTGTTGAGAGACAGTTCCAGTTCTTTACTTAGCATACTACTTTGCTCCGGTTACTCATTCTCAAGCTTCTTCCATCACACATTTTAGCGGATGCTCATTTTCACGAGCGAACTCGCTAACCTGAACAACCTTAGTCTCGGCAATGTCTCGTGTAAAAACACCACAAACACCTTGCCCACGCGTGTGAACATGTAACATCACTTGCGTTGCCTTCTCTTCATCCATACCAAAACAACTTTGCAACACCTTTATGACAAACTCCATAGGAGTATAGTCGTCATTTAATAGTAACACTTTAAAAAGCGGTGGCTTTTTAAGTTTTGGTTTAGCCTCTTGTAAGGCTAAACCATCACCATCGTCATTGCCTATTAATCTTTTATCGTCAGACATACCAAGCCTCAACCATCGTTATTTCTCGACTGACAACATCCTGCACRTACACAATTATCATTCCTGCTATCTGCCACCGTAAATAGTTATATGGCATCRACTTACATATTATCAATAACGGCCTGCCCGAAATCAGAGCAACTTAGCAARGTACCACCYTSCATAAGRCGTTCCAGATCGTAGGTCACTGTTTTTGCAGCAATCGCRCCCGCGATACCTTTGATGAYGCAATCYGCRGCYTCTGTCCAMCCCATRTAWCGCAACATCATTTCYGCAGACAAAATCAAAGAGCTTGGGTTCACTTTATCCTGGCCGGCATAYTTTGGCGCCGTACCGTGTGTGGCCTCAAAAAAACCTATGCTATCAGACAAATTTGCTCCGGGAGCAATACCGATCCCACCAACCTGAGCCGCCAGTGCATCGGAAATATARTCGCCATTAAGGTTAAGCGTTGCAATCACACTGTATTCCTTGGGACGCAACAAAATTTGCTGTAAAAAAGCATCTGCAATCACATCTTTAACAATAATTTCATTGCCAGTCTGTGGATTTTTCATGGAACACCATGGGCCGCCATCGATCTCTTTTGCACCAAACTCGCTCTTGGCCAGCTCATACCCCCAACTCTTAAAGCCACCTTCGGTGAACTTCATGATATTGCCTTTGTGCACCAGTGTGACTGAATCACGATCATTATCAATCGCGTATTGAATGGCTTTTCTTACCAGGCGCTGAGTACCCTCAATAGATACAGGTTTGATGCCAATTGCTGATGTGTCAGGAAAACGAATTTTCGTAACACCCATTTCGTCCTGTAAAAATGCAATAACACGCTTGACTTCATCGCTGCCTGCTTCCCATTCGATACCGGCGTAAATGTCTTCAGAGTTTTCACGAAAGATCACCATATCGGTGTTTTCCGGCTCGCGCAGCGGACTCGGTGTACCGTCAAAATAACGAATTGGACGTAGGCAGACATAAAGATCCAACTGCTGGCGCAGCGCAACATTTAAAGAACGCATACCACCGCCAACAGGTGTGGTTAACGGCCCTTTAATCGCAACTTTATATTCACGCACTGCATCCAGCGTTTCTTCAGGCAACCACACATCATCGCCATAGACTTTGGTTGCTTTCTCGCCGGCATAAACTTCCATCCATGAGATTTTCTTGGCGTCGCCATAGGCCTTGCTCACCGCAACATCAATGACGTGACGCATCGCTGGTGTAATGTCGACCCCAATGCCATCACCCTCAATAAAAGGAACAATCGGGTTCGCCGGGACTTGCAGTTCGCCAGAACTGTTAATACCTATGGTTTCGCCAGACGGCACGGTGATCTTGTCATAAGCCATATTAAAAACCTCATACTTGGTGGGATAGTGTAATAGGAAGGAAAAATCTTGATAACGGACTGATTTTATCAGGTTTTCCTCATCATTGAAGAATCCCGCCATAACTGAGCCCTATTAAGCTCCTCCATTACACTACGAAAACCAAGGGCTGGCGTGTATAGTGCGGAGCGATGAGATGGGATCCACATGTCACCGTAGCCACAATAGTCGAACGCAATAACCAGTTTCTTTTTGTCGAGGAAAACTGTAGCACTGGCGCCGTTTTCAATCAGCCGGCCGGCCACTGGGAGGACAAAGAAACACTGATCGAAGCCGCCCGGCGTGAAACACTGGAAGAAACCGGCTGGCATGTCGCCATCACTCACCTCTGCGGCATCTATCAATGGCGCCACCCTGACAACGCTGAAACATTCCTGCGATTTTGCTTTGTTGGTGAATGCCTGCATCAAGACCCAACACGCGAGCTCGATCCGGCTATAATAGCCGTGCACTGGTTATCGCGTGAGCAGTTACTACAACGTCAGCAGGATTTGCGCAGCCCTATGGTTTTGCGCTGTCTTGTCGACTACCTGGACAATCACCGTTATCCACTTGATTTTATACATTCGCTTTTGAGTTAATACCGCATTTAACCATGTCTACACCACTACGTATTACCGTTGCCATGTCCGGCGGCGTCGATTCTTCTGTCACTGCCCTATTGCTCAAGCAGCAAGGGCATCAGATTTCCGGTCTTTTTATGAAGAACTGGGAAAATGAAGAACCCGACTCGCCCTGCACAGCCGAAACCGATCTTGCCGATGCGATCAATGTTGCTGATAAATTAACCATCGATATCGATGGCGAAAACTTTGCGGCTGAATACCGTGAGCATGTATTCGAACATTTTATTTCCGAACACCGCGCGGGACGCACACCTAATCCTGACATTCTGTGCAATAAAGAAATTAAATTTAAGGTCTTTCTCAATCATGCTCTTGCCCGTGGTGCCGACAAAGTCGCAACCGGGCACTATGCTCGCATCGACTGTGTCGATGGTTTATACCGCCTGCTTAAAGGCCTGGATGGCAATAAAGACCAAAGCTATTTTCTCTATACCCTGGGTCAATATGAACTCAGCCATAGCCTGTTCCCGATTGGTGAACTGGATAAAACGCTGGTACGGGAACTTGCTGCCGAGGCTGACTTTGATAACCACAACAAAAAAGACAGCACCGGCATTTGTTTTATCGGCGAGCGCGATTTTCGGCCATTTCTAAAGCGTTATATTTCACCCCAACCCGGCCCGATAGAAACCGTGGACGGTGAAACCCTGGGCGAACATGAAGGACTGATGTTTTATACCTTAGGCCAACGCCAGGGCCTAGGAATTGGCGGTATCGCTGAGAGCAGCGGCGAGCCGTGGTATGTCGTCGATAAAAACACCGATAACAACGTGTTATTGATCGCCCAGGGACACAATCACCCACGTTTATTTCATCAGCACCTAAGTGCAGATACGCTAGACTGGGTCAGCGGCAAGGCACCCGAATTACCGCTAAGCTGCCATGCCAAAATACGTTACCGCCAAAGCGATCAGCCCTGCACGCTACGGCAAGACAGTGATCTTGGCCTTATTGTCGATTTTGATGAGCCGCAACGAGCTGTCACACCGGGACAAGCCATCGTTTTTTATCAAGGTGACATCTGTCTGGGCGGTGGCACCATAGTGTCAAAATGGAACACACATGATTAACCATAGCGAAGAAAACCGTATTATTGCGTTGGCCGGCGCTTTCCAGGCTATCGTTGCTGTAAAACAACTTGCGCACTTTGGCAGATGTGAAAGCGAATTGATAGAAACCGCGCTACACAGCCTCTTTGCAACCCATCCCGATAATGTCAGCGATGTCTTTAACGGCCACCAGAATGTGCGCGAAGGGCTCACCACATTTATCCGGCAGTTTGGCAGTGAAGGCAGCAAACGTGACATTGAAATTACCCGCTATGCTGTCAACCTGCTTGCGCTGGAAAAACGCCTACATAAAAACAAAGCACTACAGGCAGAGCTGGTAAAGAGCATTGAGAAAGCAAAACAACAAGCCAAGTTTTTCTCGCCAAACCATGAAAACGTTATTGCCAATCTTGCTGGCATTTATCGCGACACTATCAGTAATTTGGGCCCTAAGATTTTGGTTAACGGCAAAGATGGTCATCTCAACCAAAAATATAATGCCGATCGCGTACGCATGTTATTACTCGCAGGCATTCGTGCCTGTGTTTTGTGGCGCCACTGTGGCGGAAATCGGTTTCAGTTTATTACAGGCCGAAAACGTATGCTGGAAGCGGCCAAACGCGTATTAGACACCCCACCTAACAAAGATTAACTCACTATGGAATCAACGATGCAACTTAACTCTTTAACTGCAATCTCGCCGATCGATGGTCGTTATGCCAGTAAAACACTCGCCCTTCGTGAACATCTCAGTGAGTATGCACTGATTCGCACGCGCATCATCGTTGAAATCCGCTGGCTACAACGCCTCGCTGACACAACTGAAATTACAGAAATTACAGCATTAAGCAACAATACGAACACTTGGCTACAGACACTTATCGACGAATTTGATGTCACCGAAGCCGAACGTGTGAAAGAAATTGAGCGCACTACCAATCACGATGTTAAAGCCGTCGAGTATTATCTGAAAGAACGTTTCGATAAAAACGAGGCGCTGGCACCCGTCAGCGAGTTTTTGCATTTTGCTTGCACCTCAGAAGACATTAATAATCTTGCTTACGCCTTAATGCTTAACGACGCGCGCAATAAAGTCTTACTACCGCTGATGAATGAAGTGGTTTCAGCCATCAAAACGCTAGCGCATGACAATGCCGAACAAGCGATACTGGCACGCACTCATGGCCAGCCCGCTTCGCCAACAACTCTTGGCAAGGAAATGGCTGTGTTTGCCTACCGCATGCAACGTCAGCTAGATCAGTTTACGAGCCTGCCTATTTTGGCAAAAATTAACGGTGCCGTGGGTAATTTTAATGCACATATGTCAGCCTACCCGGAAATTGATTGGTCAACATTTAGCAAACAATTTGTCGAATCACTTGGTCTCGAATGGAGTGCCTACACAACGCAGATCGAACCACATGACACCATCGCCGAGCACTTTAATAGCCTGGCACAGTTCAACACCACCTTACTCGATTTCAGCCGTGATATCTGGGGCTATATTTCAGTCGGTTATTTCCGCCAAAAACTAATGGCTAATGAAGTCGGTTCATCGACCATGCCACACAAAGTTAATCCGATTGATTTTGAAAACGCAGAGGGAAATCTCGGTATTGCCACTGCCGTGCTGGATCATATGGCGCGTAAACTGCCGGTTTCACGCTGGCAACGCGACCTCAGCGACTCAACCGTTTTACGAAACATTGGTGTCGGTATTGCGCACAGCGTCATCGCCATGCTGTCCACCCTCAGCGGCATACGAAAATTGGAAGCCAACTCTGCTGCAATGCATGCCGACCTTGRCGAGGCCTGGGAAGTGCTTGCAGAGCCCGTTCAGACCGTTATGCGTCGCCACGGTATCGCAGAGCCTTATGAAAAACTTAAAGCACTGACGCGTGGACAAGGCATCACCCGCGATGTACTGCACAGTTTTATTACTACGCTGGCAATACCGCATCAGGCAAAAGAAGACTTATTAAAGCTAACGCCTGCGAGCTATATTGGCAATGCCGTCGAGCAAGCTAAATCTATTTAGGGAGCCTCTGAAAAAGCAYATCAAGTAAATGGTAGCAAGACAAAAAAAAGCGAACACCCCAAGGGTTCTGTTCAATACCCCCTTGATAGGTACACCTCAAAAGCGCACGACTGCATGGACGCAGGAATTAGAGCGATTCAGGAGGCAAAGCCGGGGAGCAGTTGCCGAGTTTACATCGAGTAAATGAGCACAAGAGCTGCTTATTGTATGCGGCCAGCGCCGCTTCAGGAACTTTTCAGAGATTCCTTAGCGTAAAAACTGTGACGAAGTTGACAGTAAGTATTAGCCAGACATGGATAATCATTTCTCAGGGACTACCGGGATGGCACTATCGTCATATTCCTCCATGCTCCCCCTAGGTGTCGTCATCGGGCGTCCCTCGCCCCGGGCTGACCCTGTCAGCCCGGGGTTCTTTATCAACTATTGATCATGAATACAACAGCAACTAACGAACAATCGCCAATTGATAACAAAAAAGCACTTCGCCGTGCCGTAATCGAGCTAATTGCTAACGGCAGACATCAACTGTTTATTTTAGCCTACGACCTCGACCCACTGATCTATAGCAACGACGACTTTACGCAGCAACTCAGCGCACTGGCACGCAGGAGCAAACGACCAGACATCCACATTCTTCTACATCGCCCAACACGCTTATTAATTAAGCGAAAATCATCGAGCCCTGGCCGTGATACAACGGCTTAGCAGGCTGTTGAAATTCACCCGGACTCCCGCTGACTTTAGTAAACTACGCGAACCAATACTTTTCAGGACACTCACCCAATGCGCGGCGCAGATATT
>NVRF01000037.1 GCA_002400775.1 Gammaproteobacteria bacterium | reverse complement strand
GCCCCTGGGAGACAGCTTAATCCAGGGCATATTTTAGATAAGGCAGCATTTTTAGCCGGTATGTGTAGGGCAAAATGCAAGAGTGGGTTGAGGGTCTTTATTTTTCAACAGCCTGCTAGAGCACCTGCCTCTCTTAAATACTCTCTAGGCCAGGATTCACTATATTCGATAATCTTAATTTTTCTCATATTCTCGATATTTTTCATACAGCTAACGTCTGAATTAAATGGCGGCGCGTCTTTTCGCGCCGTCCATTTTTAATAATTTGTTATGTTTCAAGGTTGTCATTTTGTACAATTCTGCATCCATGACGTTCTGCTTCTTGGTAATAGAATTTTTCTTTCTTAATGTCACTCCCCTGATAAAAGGTTGCAAGATCATTAGCTGCAAAATAGCAATTAGCTTCAAATGCTCTAAGTAACATTTTTTCAGCTTCTACGATTGATTTCTTCTGTACAGAATGCCAGTGTCCTAAATATATATTTGCAAGCATTCTCATCGCTTCACCATCTCCATCGCTTGCGAGTTCACTTAGGCGGTTTTCTGCTTTTATTGCTAATTCTTCGCTTTTAATTTCGTTTGGTTCTATGTGTTTCACCAGGCTCGCATACCCTTCAATAGATATATACCTCATCGACAGGTCTAACAATGCCAGTGGATCACCTTCGTTAGATAGTTTTTCTAGTAATAGGAAGCCTTCCTCTGAGTTGCCAGAGCGTTCCATTTCTATTGCTTTAAAGTATTCGTTAGTATCCATTTATTGAAACATAACGCCAGCAATAACCGGCGTTTTGTAGTGGTGTTTAAGTTGTGCTAGGATTTTTTAGCACACCCCAAACACCACGGAAAAACGTCCGAGCTAATTTCTTTTGTTAGCCCATTTTTACTCATAGTGATACCTACAAGAAATGACAGTTATATGTATATCTGAAACTGCATAAACCAACCTATGAGCATCATCTACTCTTCTGGACCAAAAGCCAGATAAGTTTTCTTTTAAAGGCTCCGGCTTACCTATGCCTTCAAAAGGTTCTCTTAACACATTAACGATTAGCTTATTGATTCGCTTTAACGTCTTTTTATCCTGACTTTGCCAGTACACATAATCTGACCAAGCTGCCTCGGTCCATACCAAATTTCTACTCATCCAATAAATCCCTTTCTTGAACATTACCTTCTCGATATTGCTCAATGGATTTCCGCAGATGCTCTACATTTGCTGGAGACTTCAACAAATACACTGTTTCCATCAGACTATTAAAATAATCTAGTGACATTACAACTGCATCTTCGCTATCTCTGCGAGTAATAACGGTACAGTCGGCGTCATTAACCACCTGATCTAGAACAGATTTCAACCCATTTCTTGCATCGGTAAATGATACAATTCGCATTTCACACCTCTACTTGTACGTAATATTGAACAAGTATAGGCCTCTTTGAGGTTATGTACAAGATATAAGACAGGTATGTTTTGAAGGGGCTAACGGTCAGCAGCAGTTAAAAGCAGAGTATAGCAAAGCGAAACGCCAATTTTAACTGTTCGCTGGATGATTTTGTTAGGCATTTTTACTTTATGAATGTTGCTTTAACTCTTTTTGATACAAGCATATAGGGAACCCAGATAACAACCATAATTACTGCACGCATAAGCTCCTTAATTGTATCAGTATCAAATACTGACTCGTTTGGAAGAACCAGTTTTATTGCAAAAGCATCTGCAACAATAAGAACCAAACTAAAAACAGCTATACCAATATACCATTTTGGAAAATCGCTGCTCTTGGTGAAGAATTTGTATACGATATATAGCCAGGCCAATATCAACCCACAATTAACAAATAATTCTCCGATAATAATTGGTGCCCACAGTAGATTGTAAGCTTCACTTCCTTGAGTTGTCAGAGCTTCCCATACGCCTGTTGAAAATATTTCTGAATATATCGCCATGATTAGCATGACAAGCCTGATTGGAGTTACGACTATACCAATAGCCACTAATATCAACCATCCGCCAATTCCTTCAAGATTTTTTTCTTCGCTCATCTCTATTCCTTTTTTGATTGCCTAACGCCTCAAATCACCAGCAGACAAAGCGTAGCGTGTTTTTGTACAATAATCGAGCGACAGCGAGTGCACAAAAAGGCACGTAGCTTTGACTGTCTGAGTGAATTTGAATTGTTATATTTTTAACCATGCTTCGTTATCTATATACCCATGTAATTCAAGCAATATACTAAGATTTTCACCACGCATATAAACTTCATGGTCAGGAGCAATATCTTGTGGTAGGAGCATTATTTATTGAATTACAGAGGAAAAGTCTTCTAAGGTATGTAATGTATTTAAAATTGCATAAGATACCAGTGACCTGACAGAGCCAAGAGCGTTAGGCTTTAACTCCGCATTCTCCCATATATGTAACCCTTTAAACGGTTCACTTTCAGTTGATATAGCAAATCCATCATCCATAATATACAAGTATTCGATGCTATTGCCACCATGAGATATTTTATTTCTGTATGACCGAAGCCAAGAAAAGAATATGCCATTACGATGATAGAATTCTGCCAATTTGATAGGTATCAAGTATCTGTTTGCTATTTCCTGTGGTGAAGACAGGCAATCCTTGTAGAAAACCATTTTAGAAAACCTTGGCTGTAGTTTTTTTGTTTTAAGATTGTCATCAACATACTTAAAACGAGACCATATTTTCATAATGACTTCTTGCAGTAGATCATATAGGCTTCTGCAAACTTTAAATATATATTCAATTTCTGTGGTTACGAAACGCCGTGCTACCTTATCTTTATCGCATCTCCATACTTCATGGAATAAATTGATTTTCGCCATACTTGTGGCAAGATTATTTATATCTTCAAGAATGCCATTTTCAAAATGAACTAAATCTTTATAGTACGCGCGTTTCATTATTAGGCTAATGAAACCGATATAAATATCTGTGTCTTTGGCTGGTTGTTTTGAGAAATAACATGATTCTGCTACATCAACCATTTTTAATGGTATTAGCCCAGTATCTGTTGGAAGCCATGACTCCCATTTTGAATCATCTATATAGCACGGTTGTAAAGGTATGACACGGCCATCAAAATCTTGGATTTTTATATATGATACTTTCTCTATATCCGATTTTGATACTTCCATGCTTTATCCTCCGAAAATATAACGTTAAAACTCAGCGGCAAGTTAAAGAAGGCGCGTATTTTTTCTGTGCAAAAATCGTGACTTTTTTAACTTGTCCGCTGGAGTGCATTGTTAGCACGTGGACTACTTTCGTCGGCTTGGTCGTTGCGTGAGTGCTGAGCCAGCCGATGACTTTGCTGACTTATTTGAACCGGTACTACGTAAAGTTTTTGATGCTGCGGATCCTGCTTTAGTTGAGGTCACTTTCTTTGGAGCCTTTGTTTGGGACAAAGCTGAACCTGCAGCAGATTTCGCTGCCTTATTAGAACTTTTGCTTCTTAATGCTTTAGACGCTGCAGATGCTGCTTTTCTACCCGTGACTTCATTTTTTTTGCTCATCGTGACTTGCCTCCTTTTTTTCAATTTGCACTTCTTTCTCTTCGTGCCCTCCTAACTTGGCACCTATTTCCACAGGGGATGTATCATTGTAAACGAAGAATGCTACGAGCGTTAGGAGTGATGCAAAAAGTAACGCGCTAATAAAGCCACCCGCGAGATTGACACCAAATTGAGGCCAGAATTTTTTTATTTCACGTATTTCTCCAACAATAATTCCTTCCTCCGTTTCTCTCTGGAAATCAGACATATAATCAGAAATAGAATCTTTAGCGTAATCAGTCAACCTTGCTTCAGCAGTATCTTTGGCCCTTAGTAGAACACCCGATGGCAGTTGTTTATACCAATTATCAATATCTTGTTTTGAAGGAGTTACATTATTATTTTCCACCTGATGCTTCATCCACTCAATTTTTTGTTCTTCTATTACAGCAAACGCTACCAAACCAAAAAGCCAGTCTTCATCTTCTGGCGCATCTTCGACAAGCTGTTTGTAAATATCCTCTGGCCCCGAAAATCGATCCATAATAATTTATCCCTCGTAAGAGTGCTAACAGTTTATCTATGGACTCACTCCGAATTGCAAGGGTGAATGAGTGACTAAGCAATAATGGCTGCATTTATCTATTCGGCTTCTATGAATACCTTCATATGCCAAGATGACCTCTGCGCGTAAACCCCTCATTATTCTATCGGTTCTCTCAACCTAAACTGTTAACAGGGCCTGGCTACGCTCGGCTTATACCGCTTAACATCTCTTCTCTCTCGCAAACCTGGAAATTGTCTGCTCTCTTTATCCCTGCGATAACTCACTCTTACCTGACATCACCGCCCACAACATCCTCGCCTGTTTCGCTGCAAAGGCAACTGCCACCACATTATCGTGCTTTCGCTCTCTCAATGATTCTATCCATTGACTGTGCTTGCCTCGACCTTTGCTCGACATCAATAATACTGTGCGCGCTCCGTGTATCAACAGCATTCGCACGTAACTGTCTCCTTGCTTGGTAATCCGCCCCAGCTTTTGCTTGCCTCCCGATGAATTTTGTCTCGGGACTAAACCAAGCCACGCTGAAAATTGGCGTCCGTTCTTGAATACAGAGGCATTCCCCGCTGTCGCGACTACTGCCGAGGCCGTCAGTGGCCCTATCCCTTCCATCGCCATTAACTTCGATGCAACTGGGTGCGTTTGTGCCCACTCTCTAATCAGGCGATCTAAGCTTTCTATGCGCTCTTCTTCTCTGTACAGACCTGCCAGTAGCTCATGTATCAGTGTATACAAGGTATTCGGTAAATCTGTCCCTTCTAGCAAGTGGGCTAAATCCTGCTTGAGCTTGTGACGTCCTTTGCTCACGACAATGCCAAATTCTTGTAAGTGTCCGTGTAGCTGGTTAATCAGTGAGGTCCGTGTCGCGATACTTTGGCTGCGTACTCGGTGCACCATAAGTATGGCTTGTTGATCTTCTGATTTCACTGATACAAACCGCATCCCAGGGCGGCTGATCGCTTCACATATCGCTTCGGCGTCATTCGCGTCGTTCTTGCCTTGACGTCTATACGGTATTACAAACTTAACCGCGATAAGCTTCACTTCGTGACCCAGCTTCGTCAATTCTCGCGCCCAGTAGTGACTCCCTCCGCAGGCTTCGATACCAATAGTACAGCTAGGAAATTGAGCAAAAAAACTAATATGCTCTTTCGCTGTAGTTGCTTTTTCAATACGGTCTTCCCATGCTTGTTCACCGCATGCAATGCAAATACGTGCTTCGCAATATCAAGTCCACACCTAACTGCTACTTCGCTCATAGCTATTTCCTCCTCTCAACATTCCTCTACAATTTATAGAAGGAGTGAGTCCATGTCATTATTCTATGGAATCCGTATATCTTTCCATGTCGGGTTATCATTCCTGGTTTATTTTCAAAAAAATCATTTTTATTCTTAAGTTTCAATGCCTTGGAAAGCAATCATTCAAAAACTCTAAAATGATAAAGCGGAATCGTTGTCGCGTACGAATCGGGTTATCACTTTTCTTATGATAACTAAAAAAACATAACATAGTTAATTATTTCAATGGCTTATCAATATTTATTTGTCGATTGTAAAACTTACATATATAGAATCCGTATAGGTAAACCCTCATAACTCAATATCTTGCCAGATAAATGGTTATTTCCATCTGCACTATTGCCTTTTCGAAAATATATATGCGATAGCGTCGCTACCTCGAGATTGATTTTATGGCATCCTTGCTAAAAATCGCCTCGCTTACGCATCCCGAAGGAAGCGCACCCCTCAAGGGGGTATAACTACTTGCCCTTGGGGCAAAAAAAACCCTTGGGGTGCGCAACTGATTCCTTTTGCACCCCAAGGGTTCTGTTCAATACCCCCTTGAGGGGTGCACGTAGCCCCGACCGCCCTGCGTCCGGCACAACTCCGTATTGTTGTGGTCAAGTAAATTTGGCGACCGTTTAATATTCAATCCAGCATCTTTTCTCTGACTCATTGGGTGTCAAACCACACGCAGCACTATGCGGTCTAACCTGACTGTAATAACCAATAATATAATCAATCGACAAACAACTTGATAAATTGGTCGACTGCATCGCAGGATGGCGACAAAAACGAGACCTGCTACTGAGCGCTAAAGGTGTCGGTAATGTGCTTACCTATACGCTCATGAGCGAGCTGCCTGAACTCGACAATCTCAATCGCAAACAGATCGCTGCGCTCGTCGGCGTCGCACCCATGAATCGGGATAGTGGCAGCTTCGAAGGTGAACGCTATATTCGTGGCGGACGACACAAAGTCAGAACTGTGTTATTTGTCATCCATGATGTCAGCGATTCAATATCATCCCAAACTCAAGCCCTTGTATGAGCGTATGGTCGCTGCGGGTAAACCGAAAAAGGTGGCGCTCATTGCTTGCATGAGCAAACAACTCTCAATCTTAAATACGATGGTTAAAAACAATACCTAACCTAATTGAGATGAAAAAATGGTTTAAAAACTTGACTTGGAATCATAGTCTCTTGTTAGTAGTCACAATGCATTTCGCACGCTGCCAAATAATTCGAAGGTTTTTCATATTATTACGACCACTTACAAGGTCTATAAGTAACCTTCGCCTATAATGGCAGATCAGCTACACTATCGACTAATCACCACTGGATCGCGAACAATGAGCGTAGAAAACCTGTACGCAGTACCTAACCTGACCACCGTACTCACCGGGCCGTTGCGCGAAATCGAGCAGCATCTGCTTAACCAGCAGTCCGCTATTGAAACCTGGTTTCGTAACGAGTGGCGCAAAACCCCAGCGCCCTTTTACGCCTCTGTCGACCTGCGTAACGCCGGTTTCAAGCTGGCACCAGTGGATACTAATCTGTTTCCAGCCGGGTTTAACAATCTCAACCCGGCTTTTATGCCATTGTGCATTCAGGCAACTCAATCAGCACTTGAGCATATCTGCCCAGGCGCCAACCGAGTCTTGATTATCCCCGAAAATCACACCCGTAACACCGCATATTTTGAAAGTTTGGCGATGTTACAAGAAGTTTTAAACAAAGCGGGGTACGCCACTAAGATCGGATCACTCGACGCGGAACTTGAGTCGGCGCAGACCCAACAGCTGCCATCCGGCGATCAACTGACACTGCATCCGATAGTCCGAAACGGTAATCGCATCAGCGTAGACGGTTTTGATCCTTGCATTGTTCTGCTCAATAATGACCTCTCTAGTGGTGCACCGGCAGTTCTTGAAAACATCGAACAAACAGTTATTCCGCCAATACGTTCAGGCTGGGCGCATCGCCTGAAATCCGGTCATTTTGGCCATTATCAGCAAGTTGCAGAGGCCTTTGCTGAACAAATTGGCATTGATCCCTGGCTCATAAACCCGCTATTTACCACCTGCGGTGAAATCAATTTCATGAAACGCGAGGGTGAGGACTGTATCGCCCATAATGTCGGTAAGCTGCTCGACGCCATTCAAAAAAAATACGACGAATATGGCATTACTGAGCCACCTTTCATTATTGTTAAAGCCGATGCCGGCACCTATGGCATGGGTATTATGACCATCCATTCGATCGAAGAGGCGCGCGAACTCAATCGCAAGCAACGCACCAAAATGTCAAAAATTAAAGGCGGACAGGCCGTCTCAAAAGTGATATTGCAAGAGGGCGTTTATACTTTTGAAAGCTGGGGCAGTGAACAAGCCGTTGCCGAACCCGTTGTCTATATGCTCGACCACTTTGTTGTTGGCGGTTTTTACCGTGTTCACACTGGCCGTAGTCGAACTGAAAACCTTAACGCACCGGGCATGCACTTTGAACCATTGGCTTTTGCCGAACCCTGCAATTCTCCTAACGAAAAAATGCCTCCCGATGCCTGCCCAAATCGATTTTATGCCTATGGCGTCATCGCCCGCCTCGCCCTGCTTGCTGCCGCACGCGAGCTCGACGATCTAAAACACAGTGATGTTACTAAGGAATCCATTGATTAGACAACATACGCGGCGCCTATTGGCCTACGCCTGCGTTGGTCACTATGAAAAAATCCTCAGCGTATGCGTATACGCCTGCAGTTTTTTCATGATGCCCGCCTTGTCTCGGCTCAAGATTCACTCGCCTATGTCGCCCAATCAATGAACTCCTTAGTAAATAAGATTATGAGCTATCAACTCGGGGTCATTATGGACCCAATCGCCTCCATCAAACCAGGCAAAGACAGCACACTGGCAATGCTACTTGAAGCACAGGCGCGCGGTTATCAATTACACTATATGGAACAAAGCGATGTCTCTATTCGTGATGGGACCAGCTACGGCAATAGCCAAACACTCACCGTCGCTGATGATGGCAAAGACTGGTTTCAACTTGGCAAAAAAAACACACTGCCTTTGCATGAACTTGATGTCATGCTCATGCGCAAAGACCCACCGTTTGACCTCGAATATATCTATACCACTTACGCACTCGAATTAGCAGAACAACAAGGCTGCTTAATCATCAACAAGCCGCAAAGCCTGCGTGATGTAAATGAAAAACTGTTTATCTCGTGGTTTCCACAGTGTTGCGCGACAACGCTGATTAGCCGCGATCGCCAGCAGTTACGTGATTTTATCGATGAGCTGCAATCTGTTGTCATTAAGCCTCTCGATGGCATGGGCGGCGAATCCGTGTTTCGCACAGCAATCGACGATCCCAACAAATCCGTTATCATTGATACCATCACGCATAACGGTGCTCGCAGCGTTATGGTGCAGCGTTTTATTCCAGCGATCAGCGAAGGCGATAAACGCATTCTCATGATTGATGGCGAACCCGTTCCCTATGCCTTGGCGCGCGTCCCGGCAGCCGGTGAAACCCGTGGCAATCTTGCTGCTGGCGGCAGCGGCAAAGGGGTTGAACTAAGCGAACGCGATCGTTGGATCTGCCAGCAAGTAGGCGCCGAATTACAACAGCGTGGTCTGATCTTTGTCGGGCTTGATGTCATCGGTGATTTCCTGACCGAGGTTAATGTCACCAGCCCAACCTGCATACGCCAGCTCGATAGCATCTATGGCTTAACTATTAGCGCAACCTTATTTGATGTCATTGAACGTAAATTGGCTTAAGCATTTTCACTTGTTTACCCTGGCATCAACGACACGCAGTGTCAGCTTTTTATTCGCCCTGATTCTATTAAGCGGTGTCGTTGCCTGTAGCAGCAATGACGACGAGCCGATTTATCGAAATCAAATTCTCGCCTTTGGCACCATCGTCGAAGTCACGCTGTTTGATATTGACGAAACTGAAGGTGACCGGCTCAGCAAAGATATTCGCGAAATGATGGAAGAGTTTCACCATCATTGGCATGCTTGGCAACCAGGTCCTTTAACTGCCCTCAACAACGCATTAAGTCAGACTGGCTACAGCAAAATCAGCGCTGAAGACGGCCAGCTTATTGCGCAGTCACTGACGCTGGCAAAAACCAGCGAGGGCTTGTTTAACCCCATCCTTGGAAAATTAATTGCTTTATGGGGTTTTCAAGGCGAGGAGACTCCACTGTCACCGCCAAGCAAACAAAATATCGAAGAAGCCATGACTTTAATCCCCTCCATTGATAAATTCACTATTAACAGCGATGACAAGGGCACTCACCTCAGCGTTGCCAGCGGCAAACCAATACACTTTGATCTCGGTGGCTTTGCTAAAGGGGTTATCGTTGACCGCAGCATCGAATATCTGCGCCGGCAAGGTGTCAACAACGCGATTATCAATGCCGGTGGCGATTTACGTGCAATAGGTTCGGCGGGCGAACGACCATGGCGCATCGGCATTCGTCACCCGCGTGATTTAGGCGTCTTTGCCTCTATTACAATCAATAAAGACGAATCCATCTTCACTTCTGGCGATTATGAACGCTATTTTGAATATGAAGGAAAACGCTATCACCATATTATCGACCCGCGCAACGGCTATCCTGCCGACTCCGTTGCCTCGGTGACGGTATTGCATCATGACAGCGCTACGGCCGATGCCGCCGCCACAGCCTTGTTTATCGCCGGCACCCAACAATGGCAACGTATCGCCAAATCGATGGGGGTTGAACATGTCATGCTCATCGACAAAGAGAACAAGGTGTATCTCACACCTGAGCTTGCACAGCGCATGGAATATGAAGTATCGCCACCGCCTGTCGTGGAGATACGTGAACTACCATGACCCGTGTTGATTTATTGATCATGATCATTGCGGTTGCCGCCCTGCCTTTGCTCTACTTACAGCTATGGGGGCCGAACTATCGCGGCACCGAGGTCAACATTATTGTCGCCGACCAAAAGCCACAGCGTCATTCTCTGCTGCGCGATCAAACCCTGGCGATAAAGGGCAAACTGGGCGACAGCATCATCACCATTAATAACGGCAAAGCCGCATTTATCGAATCACCCTGCCGAAACAAACAATGCATTCATAGCGGCTGGCACAGTCGCAATGGCGACACCACCGCATGCCTGCCCAATCGCATTACACTCAGTGTTGTGGGTGATGGCATTGCACGTTTCGACAGCGTTACTTTTTAGCACGCCATGACAACAACTATCGCCAGCGAAAGAGAAGATCACATTATCGCCTGGTTTGCGGCGCTCGCCATCGCCATTCATGTGCTTGAAAGCGCGATACCCAGCCCCATTCCCGGTATAAAAATAGGCTTGGCCAATGTGGTGACTATCGTTGTGCTGGTTAATTTTGGCTGGCGCACTGCCGCGTGGGTATCACTCTTGCGCGTGCTTATCGGCAGTCTTGTTATCGGCAGTTTTCTGTCACCGACTTTTGTGCTCAGCCTGAGCGGTGCCTGCGCCAGTTTATGCGTAATCGGTATTGCTTATGCCTTGGCGCGACAACACCTAAGCGTTATGGGCTATAGCGTGCTTGCCGCCGTAGCCCATATATTGACGCAGTTTTGGGTCGCGTATCTGCTGTTTATTCCACATGACGCATTATTCCACCTACTGCCGATACTGGTAACGGTCGCTATTATTACGGGCATCGTCAATGGTAGTCTTGCCTTAGCCATTCAAAAACGTTTGAAATTATTGATTTATGAACCTTGACACTTCAACCAGCAATCACGGTGACCACCTCACGTTAGTGTTATTTTTTACGTTATTGCTGCACGCTTTTATTATACTGGGCATCAAATTTTCTCAAGAAGACGTTACGCAAACCGCTCGGCACACTATGAATATTACGCTGGTACATCAGCGCAGTGAGCAAGAACAGGACGATGCCAAGGTTTTGGCTCAGGCCAATCAAGACGGCGGCAATGAAAGCGAGAGCGAACAAGCCTCAACCAGCCCGTCTACATCATTGGTTCACCCCCCCACGCCATCTGTGAATCAGCAACTACCACAAGAAAATGCACCGGCCCGAAGCGAACAAAAAACAAAAATTATCGCTGTCAAAAAAGAATCCGGAACCGTGCCTGAGAAAGCGCCCGAAGAACTGGTTGTCGAGGAAAAATTTGAGATAAATGCCGAACAATTAATGGTACTAAGCCTGGCCATGGCCAGCAGCAGCAAAATAGATCAATTCCAGGAGGCTCAGAGCAGTGGTCCTCGACGACGACTCATTACAACTAAAACCAAAGAGTTTCGCGACGCTGCCTATTTTGAATCCTGGCGCAAGAAAATCGAAAAAATTGGCAATCTTAATTACCCGGAAGAAGCACGGCGACGCAACCTAAGCGGCCGACTCCGCCTCGACGTCGGCTTGTTTGCAGATGGCTCCATCGAGAGCATTACTGTTGTCAAATCCTCAGGCAAAAAATTACTTGATGATGCCGCTATTCGCATCGTCAAACTGGCCGCGCCCTTCTCATCGTTTCCCGACAACATGCTTGGCGACACCGATATATTGGTCATCAGCCGAGTCTGGGAATTTGGTGGCGCAGGTGGATTTTCCTCCCGCTAGCATTAACGTCGCTTGCAGGCTTTTCGCAAACCACTGATACTAGTAATATGAGCAATCAACTTCGTTTAAGCAATCAATTTCTTATTGCCATGCCTTCACTCAATGACCCTAATTTTTCGCGCAGCGTCACCTATATTTGCCAACACAATGACGATGGCGCCATGGGCGTCATTATCAATCATCCTTTAGAACTGACACTCGGTGAAGTGCTTGGCGATATGGGATTATCAACGACGCAAGACGATGTCCGCGATAGTACCGTCTTTCTCGGTGGGCCAGTGCAATGTGAACGTGGCTTTGTCCTGCACCAACCAGTAGGCGAATGGGAAGCCACACTCAATGTTAGTGATGAAATTGGTATCACCGCGTCCCGTAGCCTTCTTGCATCGATTGCTGAGGGCAAAGGGCCTAAAAATTCGATTATCATTCTCGGCTATGCCGGCTGGTCTGCGGGCCAGCTAGAACAAGAAATGCTGGCCAACAGTTGGCTTAGCGGGCCTGCCGACAGCGACATCATTTTTAATTTACCCGTAGAACAACGCTGGCAAGCTGCCGCCACCTGTGCAGGGGTAGATGTTACCCGCCTGTCAGGTGATATAGGTCACGCATGAGTAGCACCCCGAGGGCACGTAGCGGGCAACGCACCTTGCTCGGTTTCGACTTCGGCACCCGCTGTATCGGTGTTGCAGTGGGACAGGAAATCACTGGCAACACACAACCGCTGGTAACACTGCTAGCCAATAATGGTGAGCCGCGCTGGAATGAGATTGATGATCTAGTTAAAACATGGGGTGCGGACGCCCTGGTTGTCGGTATACCGCTTGATCTTGATGGCACACGACAAGAGATGACTGATCGCACTGAAGACTTTGCCAAAGCACTTATGAGACGCTATCAACTCCCTGTTTTTCACAGTGATGAGCGGCTGACCTCAATGGAGGCAAAGAATTACTTGCCAGCCAACACCAAGGCACGACAGCGACGTGATGACTGGCAACGCAAGGCTATTCTTGACCAAGTAGCCGCGCAGTTAATTTTAGAAACCTGGCTGTCCGACCCTAAGAACGACCGTCCCATAACGATAGAAGAGGCAGGTCCGAATGGTTCTTGAAGCACCCAATATCTTACTGGCATCAATGGCCAGCCAATTACAGGAACGTATCGATAGCAAGCAGATCAATAATCCTGCTATGGTTGGTATACATACGGGTGGCGTCTGGGTTGCCAGCGCCTTACACCAACTCCTCGCCATCAAGGAGCCTTTAGGTACACTCGATATCTCGTTTTACCGTGATGATTTCAGCCGTATAGGCATCAGCCCAGAAGTTAAACCGTCGAAACTACCCTTCAGTATCGATGATCGCCACATCATACTGGTCGACGATGTGCTCTATACCGGACGCACCATACGCGCCGCACTCAACGAGCTGTTCGATTATGGCCGCCCAGCCAGCATTACACTTGCGACATTAATCGTACGCAGCGGCCGTGAACTCCCTATCAGCGCCGACGTGACAGGAACCCAACTCAGCCTTGACAGTACACAACAAATCAAGCTCAAAGGCCCTGAACCGCTCAGCTTTGAAATAGTTGAGCTCACAGACAGTTAAAGCCTGTGTATAATATCGCTACCTCATGAAGCAGCAACACCTTCAACTCGACCACAACAAGCGCCTGCGTCACTTTTTGACAACCGAAGGCCTAAAACGCGATCTTCTCGTAGAAATACTCGATACAGCAGAATCATTCACCAGCATTACTAATCAACAAATAAAGAAAGTGCCCTTGCTGCGCGGTAAAACCGTGGTCAACCTGTTCTTTGAGGCGAGCACGCGCACACGCACCACATTTGAATTAGCCGCAAAACGCCTCTCTGCCGACGTGCTTAATATCAATGTATCTGCTTCTGCTGCAAGTAAAGGCGAAACACTGCTCGACACGCTGCGCAACCTTGAAGCCATGCATTGCGATATGTTTGTTGTGCGCCATCCTAACAGTGGCGCCGCGCATTTTATTGCCGAGCATTGCGCACCACATATTAGCGTTCTGAATGCCGGTGATGGCCGTCACGCCCATCCGACACAAGCGATGATCGACATGTTCACTATACGTCGACATAAACACGAATTTCACAATCTATCGGTCGCCATTGTCGGCGATATATTGCATTCACGCGTGGCGCGATCTCAGATCCACGCCCTCAGCACGCTGGGCGTACCGGATATTCGCGTCATCGGCCCACGCACCCTAATACCTGCCGATGCCAGCACATTAGGTGTTCATGTCTACAACGACCTGGACCAGGGGCTGGACGGCGTTGACGTTATCATCATGTTACGGCTACAACGCGAACGCATGAGCAGTGCCCTGCTCCCTAGCGAACATGAATACTTCAGGCTCTATGGCCTCACTAAAGAAAAGCTGGCGCTAGCTAAAGCAGACGTTATTGTCATGCATCCCGGCCCGATCAATCGTGGGGTTGAGATGGACTCAGCCGTTGCCGATGGAGAACATTCCGTTATCTTGCAACAGGTTAGTCACGGCATTTCTATTCGCATGGCCGTAATGTCGATGACCATGAGCCCCAAGGGCACGTCGCAAAGCGAACGTGACGCATGAGCCAGGGTAAAAAGCAGCGCATTCATATTCGAAACGGCCTGGTCATTGATCCAGCCAATAATATTAACGAGGTACGCGATGTTTTTATTGCTAAAGGAAAAATCATTAGCGTTAGCAGCGACGCACCTGACGGATTTAACGCCGATATCGTTATCGATGCCAGCGGACATGTGGTCTGCCCCGGATTGGTTGATCTCTGCGCACGGCTACGAGAGCCTGGCCAGGAACAAAAAGCAACTATTGCCAGCGAAACCGCTGCCGCTGCCGCTTCAGGTATTACCTCGCTTTGCTGTCCACCGGATACCAAGCCTATTATCGATACTGCTGCCGTCGCCACCTTAATCCATGAAAAAGCACAGGCTGCTGGCAAGGCCAGTGTCTACACCTTAGCAGCACTAACCCGGCAGCTCGACGGTGCCAGCCTAAGCGAAATGGGCGCATTGAAAAACGCGGGCTGTGTTGGTGTCAGCAATGCCTACGCACCATTTAAAAACAATCTGATATTACGTCACGCCATGGAATACGCTGCCAGCCACGATTTGGTGGTACATCTGCATGCGGAAGATATTGATCTGCGCAACGACGGTTGCGTCCATGAAGGACAAATCAGCACCCGTCTCGGGCTCGCTGGCAACCCTGCCGCTGCCGAAACAGTCGCTGTCAGCCAAATTCTCGCCCTGATTGAACAGATCGGCGTTAAAGCCCATTTTTGCCGCTTGTCGACAGCACGCGCCGTACAAATGATTGCACGCGCACAATACAGCGGCTTACAAGTCACTGCCGATGTCAGCGCCCATCAACTACATTTAACTGATATGGATATTGGCTACTTCAACAGTAATTGTCACGTTTCGCCCCCACTGCGCAGCTTGCGCGACCGTGAAGGTCTGCGCGCAGGGCTGAGCCAAGGTACCATTAGCGCAATCTGTTCAGACCACCAGCCACATGAGGCAGATGCCAAATTATCACCGTTCGCGCTGACCGAAACCGGCATGTCAGGGCTGGAAACTTTATTGCCCTTAAGTTTGCGACTCATGAACGAGGGCCTTATTGAATTGATGCCATTGCTTGCATCACTGACCTGCCAGCCGGCGCAGTTACTCGGGATTAATGCAGGCACACTGACCCCCGGTGCAAAGGCTGACATTTGCATCTATGACCCTGAGCGCGAATGGCAGCTGGATAGCACAACATTACGCAGCAAAGGCCAAAACACACCCATGATGCATTGGGAGTTTTTAGGCCAGGTCACTCATACTTTACGGCACGGACAATTCGTCTTTCAATTAGATTAGGGGCTGTTAACACAATTCAGATTGCAGCGTTGCCGCCCCAAATCGGGCCAGGCAAGGCGCGAGGAGAGAAATTTAGTGGTTCTAAATGAACGACAAGTAACGCCGACTGGCCCGATTTGGGGCACAACCCGAAGGGACGGAGCCATTTTTTCGCCCGCCTACATTTCAGCTCACTTGTGTACAATAAGTACACGGCGATCGCTGCGCCCTGAGGGAATGCGACAGAATTCTCGAGGAAGTACTCTTGGGGTGCGCCTTGGCGGGCAAAAAAATGGCCGCCGTCGCTGCGATCTGAATTGTGTTAACAGACCCTAAKRAATATGGACAACAAACACCCGTCTTACCGCGGCTCAATTGCCGTTGAAGAAGCAACCGTGCTCAGTCATGAGCGTTTTGCCGCCGACCAATACATACTGCGTCTGGCATCAGCGCGTTGCGCTGAACGCGCAGAGCCTGGTAGCTTTTCTCATCTACAGTGCAGTAAAGATCTACCCATGCGTCGGCCATTRTCGATTATGCGTACCGACAAAAAAGCCGGCTGGGTAGAATACCTCTATCGCGATGTTGGCCTTGGCACTCRCGCGCTGGCGCAACGCAAAGTAGGAGAATCCATCAGTGTCATGGGGCCAATTGGCAATCCTTTTTCTGCTTCGGCCGACAAATCCCAGCCGTTATTAATCGGTGGTGGTGTCGGCATCCCGCCAATGATTTTTTTGGCTGAACAACTCAAACAGCGAGGTGCCCTTGGGGTGCGAAACATTGAACCCTTGGTACTAATGGGCTCAGAAGTGCCCTTTCCCTTTGATACTCATACCTCATCGATTAAGGTAAAAGGGCTTGATGAAAAGACCAGCCACAGCATTCACTTGCTTGAAGAATTGGGCGTCGCCAGTCGACTGGCGAGCCTGCAACACTACGAGGGATGTTTCCAAGGCTATGTTACCGACCTCGGCCGCGCTTATTTAAGCGCGTTGTCGCAAGARGAAYTGGCTGAAGTTGAAATATTTAGTTGCGGGCCTCATCCGATGTTAGARGCTTGCGCCAGGCTKGCACAAGAGTTTTCTCTTGATTGCCAGGTATCGCTAGAAGAGTATATGGCTTGCGCGGTGGGCGGTTGTGCTGGCTGTGTCGTCGAAGTACAAACCGATACCGGCCCAGCCATGAAACGAGTCTGCGTCGATGGCCCGGTGTTCAAGGCGAATCAGGTCTTTCCCGAAATGGTCCTTAGCTAGTCGTCCCTGAAGAATACCTAAGTCCTTAATTTTAAGGAAATAAGCGAGCAATAGAGGTAAAATAGTTTGCAAGAAATGTGTCTTTCACATG
>NVRF01000036.1 GCA_002400775.1 Gammaproteobacteria bacterium | reverse complement strand
CGCTGCCAGAAGTCTCGTTTGTTTTCTGAAGTCATGCTGCTTTCCTTGGTGGTGGAGAAAACGGCACGGTAACAGTATGAAGAATGGAATTTTAGATGGAGTTTACCGATCGCTTACATTCATACTAATGAGAAGGTAGTGTTGGAAATGGCATACCCAAGCCAGTCAGAAACTAGGTAATGAAAGGTTGTCACATAACCGTTGCTCTATGCAAAATTGGTATTCCCCACATCCCTGTGGGTGAGATATTCGAGTGTTTCTGATTTTTTGGATATGCGCGTCTGTATCCGAGAGAGGAATAGAGGGCTACCCTGTATTCCTCATCCCAGAGGCAATGGCATTAATCGTTCTTAATAACAGATTAAGTATTGCTTTTGCTTCCTCACTATTTTCATCTAGTGCACGAAACCGTTGTAACAAAGTAATCTGAATATGGTTTAACGGATCCAGATACGGGTTTCTGCGTTCCAGTGACAATACTAAGTTTGGGTTATCGCCAACCAGCTTATCTAGCTGTGCTATTTCGAGAATACTGCGTAGTGTTCTATCGTGTTCGGCTTTAATGGTGTCAAAGACTTTTTGCGCCATGCTTTGATCGTGTGCCAGTGCGGAGTATTCCTTGGCTATAATCATATTGGCTTTGAATAAGGCCATTTGAATGTTGCTGAGCAGGGCGCGAAAGAAAGGCCAGTCTTTGTACATACGCTGTAATTGTTCAATGCGCGCAGGGTTGTTTTGATGCCAATCTGTCAGTGCTTTACCGACACCATACCAGGCAGGTAATGTGTGACGTGATTGCGCCCAGCCAAATACCCACGGTATGGCACGAATAGAACTCTTTGAGCGTATAGACTTGTTGCGATGGCTGGGGCGTGAGCCTATGTTCATCATGCCAATTTCGCTTACTGGTGTTGCTTCGTAGAAATAGTCGAGGAAGCCATCGGTTTTCTCGGTAAGTTCACGATAGTAGCCTTCACCAATCTCGGTGAGTTCAGCCATGATTTTAAGATTGTCCTGGTTGTCAGGTTCCGGTTTGCGTATTAAACATGTGCTGGCTTTTAGCAAGCCAGTGACACCCATGGTGACTTCATAGATGGCAGTTTCGGCATTGCTGTATTTGTACGACAATACTTCACCTTGCTCGGTGAATTTAATTTCACCGTGCACGGTTCCGGCAGGTTGAGATAATATCGATTCGTGTGTTGGGCCGCCGCCACGTCCGATGGTGCCGCCACGGCCATGGAATAAGCGGCATTGCACATCATGTTCATCGGCAAGTGAGGTCATTTCACGTTGGGCGTGATAGAGCAGCCAGTTGGACGCGAGAATGCCGCCGTCTTTACAGGAATCGGAGTAGCCCAACATAACTTCTTGTAGATTACCTGATGCGGTTAATAGKTCACGATAAGTTGGGTTCTTAAACAGTTCTTCCATTACCGGGCGAATATGTTCAAGGTCTTCAATGGTCTCAAATAACGGGCTAACGCAGATATGGCAGAACCAATGATTGTTTGCTTTACCAAGCAAGCCTGCTTGTTGTGCTAGCAGCATGACTTCGAGCACGTGACTGGCGTTGTGGGTCATAGAAATAACGTAATGACCAAAGGCGTTGGTACTGATTTCCTCGCGTAGGTCTGCCATGACCTGAAAGACATCAAGTGTTTCCTGGGTCAGTTCAGTAATTGCTGAGTTGCCTGAAACAATATCTGCGCCGTCGTTAATAAGTTGGGTGAGTACACCACTGCGTTCGTTACTTGATAGCGATGCGTAGTCGATGTTGCGTGCCTTAAGTAATTCTGCAACAGCGTCGCTGTGGCGTGTTGATTCCTGGCGTAGGTCAAGATGCATAAGGAAGAAACCAAAGGTTTCCACTAGGCGGATAAGGTCTTTTAAGTTGGTGTCAGCAATTTTACCGGCACCGTGACCATGAAGGGACGCATGGATGATTTTGAGTTCTTCAAGAAATTCTGCTTCATCCTGGTAGGCATTGGTGGAATGTTTTGATTTGTTTTCTAACTTGCTTTTTATGTCGATAAGGTTGCCTTCAAGCTTGTAGCGCATGAAGTAAAGCTTGCGGCGATAAGGCTCATTACGGAAACGTTCGGCACGCTCTTTAAGTACTATTTCCCCCAGTGCTTCATCTTTCGCCAGGCTGGCTGTAAATTCCTCGCTTGGCTGTGCCAGGTCGCTGGAATGCGTCAGTATGCGGCTGAGCTTGGAAATACATTTGATGTAATGCAATAGTATGGTGCGTGAATGTAGTCGCACTGCCATTGCCGTTGTTGCGGGTTTTACAAAGGGATTGCCGTCGCGGTCGCCACCTATCCAGGAGCCAAAACGCAAGAAGCTGGGAACGCGAATATCGGTTTCGCTGTAGCTGCGGCGTATGCCTTTTTCAAAATATCGGTAGATCAATGGTACTGCATCGAACAGGCTTTCTTCGAAATAGTACAAGCCATTTTTGATTTCATCGGCAACCGTGGGTTTGAAACTACGGACTTCGTCGGTTGACCACAAAATTTCGATGAGCGTGTGCAGGTCTGATGTAATGTCTGCACGCTGTTCTCTACTTAATCGCGTATCTGTCAGGTCTTCGGCCTTGAGAAAAATACGGCGCAGGGCTTCCATGATGGTGTGGCGTTTGGCTTGTGTTGGGTGAGCCGTAATGACGGGCATAAAGCGCAGGCGATYGAGCAGATGCTGAAGTTCCTGTTCGTTAATGCCATCRTTATGAAAATCGCGCAGCGTTGCTTCGAACGAGCCGGCCCATAATGGCCCACCTTTTTTAACTTGAACGCGACGCTCGTGATGCTGGTGGGCTTCTTCAGCAATGTTAACGAGCATGAAGTAGGTGCTAAAGGCGCGAATAACGTTGATTAACGTATGTTCGTCGAGACGGTTGATAACGCGGTTAAGTTGTTCGCGTTTGGCGGGGTTTTCTTCATCGCGCAGTCGAATAAAGCCTTTACGTAGGGTTTCTACCGCTTTAAGAACGCGCGGGCCTTCTTGTTCGCGGACGATATCACCCAGCAAATTGCCGAATAGCTTGACGCGTGAACGTAGCTGTTTATCACTCATAATAGATTCTTTTTTGTATTAGGCGGATTTAGCCGCGGTATTTTAAAGCTTTGCGGTACAGCTCGATATAGGCCTTAGCGCTAATATCCCAGCTGAAGTTTTGTGCCATTCCCGCCTTGACCAGTTTTTTCCACATTCGTGGTTGTTGATACAAATTCAGTGCGCGGGTGACAGCCCGCTCAAAATCCGCCAGTTTGGTTTCATTGAAGACAAACCCCGTGGCGATTTTGTCACGCATGTTTGCCTTGGTTGCGTCGGTAACTGTATTCGCCAGTCCACCGGTGTTGTGCACAATAGGCACAGTGCCATAACGCAGGCTGTACATCTGGTTTAAGCCGCAGGGCTCAAAGCGCGATGGCATTAAAAAAATGTCCGCAGCAGCCTCAATTTGATGTGCAAGTTGCTCATTGTAGCCAATTTGTACAGCAAATTTCGCTGAATTTCGTTCGGCAACGCGAGAAATTTCTTCCTCAAATGTTTTGACGCCGCTGCCGAGGCCGACGAATTGTACCCTTTGTCGGCTCAGTTTCGGTAATAGGTCGATAATTAAATCGATACCTTTTTGCTCAACCATACGGCAAACAATGCCTAGCATAGGGATGTTGGGGTCGATCTCCAGCCCCATTTGCTTTTGCAGGGCAACTTTATTTTGCTGTTTAAAACGAAAAGTGTCGTAGTCATATTGACGGTTAATTAAGCGGTCATTACGTGGGTTCCATACGTCGTAGTCGATACCATTGAGAATGCCGCTAAGGCGGTCTTGGCGCTGTTGCAAAATACCTTCCATACCGCAGCCAAATTCCTTTGTGCAAATTTCTTCCGCGTAGCGCGGGCTGACGGTATTAATGACATCGCTATGGACTATGCCGCCTTTTAAAAATGAAATCTGGTTATAAAACTCCATGCTTTCAACAGCCCACAATGCTTTTGGTAGCCCCAGGCCGACGAATTGTTGCCAGCTAAACAGCCCTTGATAGGCCATATTATGAATGGTGAATACCGAGGCAGGCCGATTTGGCTCCATTGATAACAGGGCGGGTGCCAGGCCTGTTTGCCAATCGTTACAGTGAACAATATCGGGGCGCCAATTAAGCTTGGCGCGATCATTGGCGATGGCGTTAATGGTTTGGTTGAATACCGCATAGCGTTGAGCATTGTCTGGCCAGTCTTGTCCGTTAGAATCAGAGTAGGGCTGGCCGTCTCGATCAAACAAATGTGGTGCATCAACTAGCCATAATTTGACATTACTGTTGGCGAGCTGCCCTTCAAGAATGCGTACTGCGGGTAGTGATGCATCAATTTGGCTGCTAACAAGTACGAGCTGCCCGGCTTTGGCCAGAACTTCGCGGTAAGCAGGCAGAATGACGCGTACGTCGGCCTGATGTTGCGCAAGGGCTAACGGCAGTGCGCCGGCGACATCGCCAAGGCCGCCCGTTTTGATTAGTGGCAGTGCCTCACTGGCAGCAAATAAAACTTTATACATCTAAGTGCATCATATTATATTCGGTGATCACTTGATCTGTCACAATGCGAGCAACTTTGCTTGAGTAAAGGCAGATCGACTTCTTTAGATTGAAAAGTAATAATGATTTTCTAGTACTTATTTCTAGTACTTACTTAAGTCACGCGTTTTAAAACCGATTAAACACTATACGTGAATATTGTATTAGCGTGATACTGCATTTCAGGGGGAACGTTTATGAAGCTTGCAATGATAGGGTTAGGGAAGATGGGTGGCAATATGGTGCGCCGCTTGTGTCAGGGGGGGCATCAGGTTGTGGGCTATGATCGCGATCATGCCGTTGTGGATGATCTTGCGGCGAGTGATGGCATGATTGCCGCCAGCTCTGCTGAAGATGCCATTGCAAAGTTGGAAGGTCCGCGTGTTGTTTGGTTGATGTTACCTGCCGGTGAGATTACTGAGCAGCAGCTACAGGCGCTGATCCCCATGTTAAGTGAGGGTGACGTGGTTATCGATGGTGGTAATTCCAATTTTCATGATAGTGAGCGTCACGGCATTATACTTGGTGAGTACGGTATTGGTTTTATGGATGCCGGTACCTCAGGCGGTGTTTGGGGACTTAAGAACGGCTACTGTTTAATGGTGGGTGCTGAAGACTGGGTTGCTAAGATCGTTAAGCCCGCGTTACAAACGCTGGCACCCGCTGCTGACCGTGGCTGGGCGCATGTTGGTCCGGTAGGTTCCGGCCATTTCACCAAGATGGTTCATAATGGTATTGAATACGGCATGATGCAGGCCTATGCAGAAGGCTTGGCTATTTTGCGTGCGCGTGAATCGTATCAGCTTGATCTGGCAGAAATTACTGAACTATGGCGTCACTCGTCAGTGGTGCAAAGTTGGTTGCTTGATCTTACCGCAGAGGCGTTGGCGCAAGGGCCGGATCTTAGTAAAATCTCGAACGTGGTGAGCGACTCGGGTGAAGGTCGCTGGACTGCGATTGAAGCGATTGAGCAAGGCGTTGCCGCGCCGGTAATTACCGCTGCGTTACAAATGCGTTTTGCCAGTCAAGATGAAGATGGCTATTCCAATCGTCTGTTGTCGCTGATGCGTAATGCATTTGGTGGCCATAACATGGGCAGCTAAGGGGAACACCAAATGGAAGGAACATGCTCAGTAGTTATCTTTGGAGCGGCGGGTAATCTTGCGCGGCTAAAATTGCTGCCATCGTTGTATCAGCTTGATATTAAGGACCGTATGCCGGATGGTATGGTGGTAATTTGTTTCGGTCGAATTGAGATGCCACAAGAGGCTTGGACGGCTGAAGTCGAACAAATGATTCGCGAAAAATACGGTAGTGATGTTAATGAGATGGTATTGGCTCGATTTCTTAAGCGGGTTGTGTATTTTCTTGGTGATCATGGTGAGGCAGAGTCATTTACGAACCTCTATCAACTTTTCAAAAACACGCATGATTATCCCAAAAACATTGTATTTTACATGTCGATTCGACCGGCTGATTTTGGCATTGTCGTAGCGCACCTTGGTAAGGCAGGCTTGCTTGATGAACAAAATGGCTGGCGCCGAGTGGTTATTGAAAAACCCTTTGGTTACGACTTGTTAAGTGCACAAGCTTTGCAGTGTGCTTTGGACAAGCATTTAAAAGAGAAGCAAATCTATCGTATCGATCATTACCTTGGTAAGGGTACGGTGCAGAATGTGTTGGTTGCGCGTTTTGCAAACTTGATGCTGGAACCGTTGTGGAATCGTGAACACATAGATCATGTGCAGATTACACATTCAGAACAACTGGGTGTTGGTGGTCGCGCATCGTATTACGATGGTGCTGGCGCGTTACGTGACATGATTCAAAGTCACTTGATGCAGTTATTAGCGCTTGTGGCAATGGAGCCGCCTGCTAATATGAATCCTGAGTCTTTGCGTGATGAAAAAGTTAAAGTTCTAAAATCAGTTAGATCTATTCCGCATAATGCAGTGCATGCACATTCATTCCGTGGTCAATATGCGTCTGGCACTATTAATGGGGAAGCGGTTGATGGCTATCTTGAAGAGCCGGACGTGCCACCTGACAGCACCACAGAAACCTACGCAGCGATTAAGCTTTATATCGATAACTGGCGTTGGAAAGGAGTGCCGTTTTATTTGCGTACAGGTAAACGCCTTGCCGAAGGCAGTTCTGCTATTAGTGTGCGTTTTAAAGAGCCTCCTCACCATTTGTTTAGAAATACGCAGGTCGAACGTGCAAAACCCAATTGGTTTTTATTCGGCATACAGCCACACGAATGTATGAAAGTGGAAATGCAGGCTAAAGTTCCCGGGCTTGAAATGAAGACGCGTACTATCAGTCTTAACGCCAGCTTTACTGGTGAAGATGAGACCTCCTCTGATGCCTATGAGGAATTATTGCTTGATGTAATGAACGGCGATCATTCTCTGTTCTTACGTTATGATGAGGTGGAATGGGCGTGGCGCATCGTTGATCCTATTATCAAGGTTTGGTCGACGGAGCGAGATTTTATTAATGTTTACCCAGCTGGCAGTTGGGGGCCACGCGGCACCTATCGATTGTTCGAACGCGATGACCAGTTCTGGCGACATGGCCTTGATCTGGAATCAGCCGATCTAGGTGACAGCCTCAGTCGTAGTCGTGGGATTAATGACATCCGTTAGCTAAAGGAGCGTCCATGCCAAAATTCACCGATTTACCTGCCTATTTATTGCTCAGTGAGCACCATGACAGTATGTCAGGTGTTCACATGCGTGATTTGTTTGCGCAGGATGCGCAGCGCTTTCATAAGTTTTCTTTAAACTTTAAAGATGTTCTGCTCGACTACTCGAAAAACCGCATCACGCAAGAAACCATGGGTCTCTTGCTTAAAGCCGTTGAAGAAAGTGGTTTACGTAAGCGTATTGACGCCATGTTCAACGGCGAAAAAATCAATATCACCGAAGATAGAGCGGTATTGCATGTGGCTTTACGTAATCGATCAAATAGACCGATTTTTGTTGACGGCGAAGATGTCATGCCTGCTGTCAATGCGGTATTGGCGAAGATGCGCAGTTTTACTGATGCGGTGCGCAGTGGGGCATGGAAGGGATATACCGGTAAAACGATTACCGATGTGGTCAATATTGGCATTGGTGGATCTGATCTTGGGCCAGTCATGGTCACCGAAGCGCTTAAGCCTTATGGCCATCAACACCTGAACGTGCATTTTGTCTCTAATGTTGATGGCACACATATTGTTGAAACGGTTAAACGACTTAATCCGGAAACCACCTTGTTCATTGTCGCATCTAAGACATTTACTACTCAAGAAACCTTAACCAATGCACATACCGCACGTGATTGGTTGCTAGCGTCACTGAAAGAGGGTGACGCGGTTGCCAAGCATTTTGTCGCCTTATCGACTAATGCAAATGCAGTTGCTGCGTTTGGAATTGATACCGATAACATGTTTGAGTTTTGGGATTGGGTCGGTGGTCGCTATTCCTTGTGGGGTGCCATTGGTTTATCAATCGCTCTATATATTGGTATGGATCACTATGAGGCCTTGCTGCAAGGCGCTTATGATATGGACGAACATTTTCGTTCGACCGAATTCGATAAAAATCTACCTGTGATACTGGCAGTGCTCGGTGTTTGGTACACCAATTTTTTTGGTGCACAGACACATGCTATTTTACCTTACGATCAATATATGCATCGTTTTGCGGCTTATTTTCAGCAAGGTGATATGGAGAGTAACGGTAAGAGTGTGTGTCGTGACGGTAGTTCGGTGACATATGCTACAGGCCCGGTGATTTGGGGTGAACCTGGCACTAATGGGCAGCATGCTTTTTATCAGCTAATCCACCAAGGCACGCACATTATACCTGCTGATTTTCTCGTCGCAGTGAAAAGCCATAATCCTGTCGGCGACCACCACGATATTTTGTTATCGAATTACTTTGCACAAACAGAGGCATTGATGTTGGGTAAATCACCTGGGGAAGTGCGTGTCGAACTAGAAGCATTTGGAATGGATATTGAGAAAATTGATGCTTTGGTGCCGCATAAGACCTTTACCGGCAACCGTCCCACCAACTCTATAGTATACAAGCAATTAACACCTGAAACTTTAGGCGCCTTGATTGCTATGTATGAGCATAAGATCTTCGTACAAGGCGTGATGTGGGATATCAACTCCTATGATCAATGGGGTGTGGAGCTTGGTAAGCAGCTTGCGAAAGCAATATTGCCTGAATTACAGGCTAAAAATGACATTACGACTCACGATGCCTCGACTAACGGTTTAATTAATTACTGCAAGTCTTTGCGTTAATGGTTGCTTACTGACTACAGATTAGCCAGTTGCCTTTATTCTTGTAGAATTAAAACAATCGACAACTCCTATGCCACTAAGAGTAAATTCTGCAAGATTTTAAAGAGTATCGACTACGAACTATTTTTTTAATTTTTGTCAGTTTTAATTTCTTATATTTCTTTGCCTGTTTGTACGTAATAGAACTATATACTTATCAAGTGCTTACTGCGCTTATTGTGTCGTATGAAGAGGTGTATTTAGACGTATATTCACGTGTTGTTAAGGCATTAATGTTTTCTTGTGTTTGATGTGTTGAAAAAAGAATTCGAACGTGTTTATATAGCCCCGTCTAAGTATAGCCGTAGGGTTTTTGGCTTGGGCGGTTCGTCGAAAGAGTAGGCACAGTTATAGTGCTATCTCCAAGGCGTGATAATAAACCAACCTTAACTACTGGTAGGAAAGCTCGGCGCAATAATAAGTATTAAATCGCTTGGCCGTTTTTTTAGGTGGTTGACGAAATAATACATAAAGTAGCGGCAGTATTTCTTACTGGTGAGAGGAGAGAAGGCATGGAAAAAATATCAAGACGTAACTTTCTGGGTGTCACTACAAAGGGCGCGGCGGCTGGCATAGTAGCTGGTACGTTTGCTCCTACTGCTTCAAGCATGATTGGCTTGGGTGGTGTGGCTTCAGCAAGTGCGAAAGTTAAACCTTTTACCTTTGCGGTGTTAACGGATGCGCATTTATATGACATTCCTGATCATCGTTTTGATGCATTTTTAGAAGAGTCTGTTGCACAAGTTAACGCATTAAAGCCACGTCCAGATATCCTGATTTACGCAGGGGATATTGGTCAGTTTGGTAAAGATGCTGAGCTTGAAAAAGGCCAGAAGATTCTATCTAAATTAAAGATGCCAATGCTGGTTATTCCAGGTGAGCATGACTACTACCTGGATATGGGTGCGGATTGGCGTAAGCGCTTCCTGCCTAAATCCAAGCAAGGTCTTGAAGCTTGGTCACATGACCACAATGGCGTTCACATGATTGGTATGAACTCTATTTTGGTACGCGACTTCTGGACCGACAAAGGCTTGAGCGACCATGATCGCATGGGTTGGTTGGAAGAGCTTGAATGTCACCGTTGTGGTGCTTGGGGTGTACACGAGAAACAGCTAGCTTGGCTTAAAAAAGATGTAGCGAAACTGAGCCCGGATACTCCGATCATTATATTCACTCACTCACCGTTGTGGGATTACTATCCACGTTGGAACTTCCAGACTTCGGATGCACCTGAGATCCGTGCCATTCTGAGCAAGTTTGACAAAGTGATGTCTGTTCATGGCCACGTTCATCAAGTTGTTTATAACGAGATTGGTAACATGACCTCAGCAGGCTTACTTTCAACTTCATGGCCATGGCCTTATCCGCCAGTTGAGTTGACTTACCCGCACATTAAGATGAACCGTCAGAATCCTGGTGATTTCAAAGATGGTATGGGTAGCAGCAGTGTCGCTGTTGGTGCAGATTTTGATGGAGTCATGAACTATCATGCGTTCTCTGCTGATCTGTTACCTGAGAATGTCGCTGCTGGTATTGCAGTTTAGTCTTGGGCCAAACGAGGTAAGTTGAAATGAAAAATACAATGAAAAACGTGGCCTTAGCTGGTGTTGCTGCTATAGCCATTTCAATGGCTGGCAGTGCTTTTGCTGCTAAACCAATTGTAGGACAGGAAGCGGCTGATCAGTTTGATGCTCTTATGGCTGCTGTTGCCAAGGGTGATAACTTATGGCATGTTCCTCAGGGTTCTAATGGTCTAGGTTGTGGTAACTGTCATCCAGACGGTTCTGCTACTCAGCCTGAAAGTTTCCCTAAGGCACACCGTACATTGGGTGGTCGCGTAGTTGCTTTACGTGACATGGTCCAATGGTGCTTGCAAGCGGTTTCAGCTGCTGATGGTTTTGACTACGGTAGCGATGAAATGATCGCTATGGAAGCGTATGCTACGTATATGAACCGCGGTGCTGTTATTGAATTGGGTAAAGATGTTCAAACTGGTGCTGTTCCAGTGATCTCTGGTCCTGGTTATCCTGGTACTACCCACTAAAGATTGCACTTTAATAATAAAGTAATCTACGCCTAGGCTTTGGTTTAGGCACGCTTAAAATGCCCGCAGGTGCTCGTTACCTGCGGGCATTTTTTTATTCAGAACTAGTTATATATAATGCTGTCTTTAAGCATACGTATTAAAACTATGTTGTGTCAGCGTTTGTTGTTCTAGAGGAATAATTAATGAATATAAAAGCTTTGGCTATGTCTTTCTTAAGTGTCGTTATGCTGGGCGCCTTGCCTTTAGCTTCGATTGCGCAAACCTGTGGGGGAGGGCGTGTCAGCATGCCAACCGAGAACTATGCTTTTGTCGAAGGTGATGAGCGCATAGTGATTGACAATGGTTTTAAACGTGGTGGAACTATGTGGATGCGCTGCGCCCTTGGTCAGAAGTGGGACGGAAAGTCTTGTGTTGGTGAGCCACAGTTGTTCGCCTGGCAAGAAGTGCATCAATTAGCAGCCAAATACAATGAAGAGAAGTTTGGTGGTTTTAATCAGTGGCGTGTTCCTTTTCTTCCCGAGTTGATGACGTTAAGAGAGACCAACTGCTCCGGCCCAGCTATCAATACTGAGGTTTTTGCAGGCGCGCCAGCGGTCTTTTTTTGGACATCGATGCCAGCGGTAAATGATTTAACAAAAAGAGAATTTAGTAAGGATGAGGCCTACGGAACGGATTTTGTTACAGGCGCTTTTCGTCGTGAAAAAGTCAGTGTTCTGGGTGCTGTACGTCTGATACATGACGGCCCTAATGGTGCTGCCTGGCAGAACCCTTTTGTGAATAATGGCGAAACTGCTGAGCAAGGTGAAGCTGCCTCTAAATAAACGATCAAGAAGACGGTTGAGCTATCTCCAGCCGTCTGCTAACCATTAGTGCTCAGATTGTGCCATAATTGATCTCTTTGGCACGGCAGGTCTGACTGGATCGTGGTGGCTGAAGTATTTGTTTAATTAGAATTTTATTACGATGTCGATTGCACACGAGAGATTTGATGGCAAGGTGGTATTCCTGCCAGGTTCCACAATATCAGGTATTAAAACAATTTCTATTCCTTCTCCGTTGACCTTACAGCGAGGCGGAGTATTGCAGGAGGTTGTGCTTGCCTACGAAACGTGGGGAGAACTCAGCCAGGCACGCGACAATGCTATTTTATTGTTTACTGGGTTGTCACCCGGTACTCACGCTGCCTCTAATCAGGAAAACCCGAAGCCTGGTTGGTGGGAATTTATGATTGGCGCAGGCAAGCCCATTGATAGTTCCCAGTATCATATTATCTGCGTGAATTCCCTTGGTAGCTGCTTTGGTTCTACCGGATCAATTTCAATCAATCCGGCAACCAATCGACCATACGGCTTTGATTTTCCTGAGTTAACGGTAGAAGATATCGCCTGCGCTGCAAATCTTGCTGTTTGTGAGATGGGCATTGAATCTTTGCATACTGTAATGGGCGCATCCTTAGGTGGGATGGCCGCGCTTTACTATGCTTTGCAATATCCTGGTCAGGTAAGCAACCTTGTTTCTATTTCCGCTACAGCAGCCGCATCTCCCTTTGCCATTGGTATACGTTCTTTGCAGCGCGAGATTGTTGCTTGTGACCCTGAATGGAAAGAAGGGCACTATGAAGTGGGCAAAGGCCCGTTTGAGGGTATGCGTATTGCGCGAAAATTGGGTTTAACGAGCTATCGTTCTGCCGATGAATGGTTAACGCGTTTTGGCCGCGAACGTCTTGTAGAGCGAGCTGATGATGCCGATATAATCGATGTCGAATTTCAGGTTGAGTCCTATCTTGAGCATAATGCACGTAAGTTTGCAGAGAAGTTTGATGCCAACAGTTATTTGTATCTATCGCGTGCGATGGACTGGTTTGATTGCCGCGAACATCCCTTATTATTATTATCCAAGAAAATGCCGCTGCCTTTCCGTTCATTGGTGATTGGTATTTCTTCCGATGTATTATTTACTGTTCATGAGCAGAGAGATATCGCCACGCGCCTTGAAAAAGCGGGTGGCGAAGTTAGTTTTACTGATCTAGGCTCGCCCTATGGCCATGACTCATTTCTTGTTGATGAAGATGCGTTTATGCCTGCTGTAGGCAATTTTTTGTTGGCAAGCTCCAACGCGCACAAGGCTCTTTAATTTATTTTTTAGTTATTATCCAGGTATTTGTTTGTGTCTTCTGCTGATCGTTTAAATAATCTTAATGTCTTATCGCAAGATCTACTGCCAACCCCGGCAGAGGTCAAGTCAAATGTCGTCATTACTGATGAGGCCATTGATACCGTATTGAATGGTCGAGAGACCTTGTGCCGTATTCTTGATCGCGAAGATCCACGTTTGTTTTTAGTGATTGGTCCTTGCTCTATTCATGATGTCGATGCTGCCTATGACTATGCGCAGCGGCTTAAATTGCTCGCAGATAAGATTAGTGAAACGATTGTTATCGTCATGCGAGTCTATTTTGAAAAACCGCGTACTACCGTTGGTTGGAAAGGGCTGATTAACGATCCCGATCTTGATGACTCTTTTCATATTGAAAAGGGTCTACATCTTGCGCGTGAATTCTTGCTTAAAGTAAACGAGCTGGGCTTGCCAGCGGGCACCGAAGCACTCGACCCCATTACACCGCAGTATTTGTCTGATCTCGTTTCCTGGACGGCAATTGGTGCACGTACTGCTGAGTCGCAAACTCATCGTGAAATGTCTAGCGGCTTATCAATGCCGGTTGGCTTTAAAAATGGTACTGACGGTAGCTTGCATGTGGCGATTAATGCCTTAACATCAGTTTCAAAACCGCATCATTTTCTGGGTATTAATCAGCAAGGTGAATGCGCTGTATTCCGTACGCGTGGTAATCGTTATGGACACGTGGTATTACGAGGCGGTAGTCACACTAACTATGATAAAGAAAGTGTTGCTCAGTGCGAGAAATCATTGGTTGATGCTGGCATGCCAGTAAATATCGTGATTGACTGCAGTCATGGTAACTCTAATAAAGACGCGGCGAATCAGCCTGTTGTGTTTAATAGCTGTATTGATCAGATTGTCGCGGGTAACGACAATATCATCGGCATGATGATTGAAAGCCATCTGGAGTGGGGTAATCAAGCTCTGGGTAATGATATTTCTGCGCTTAAGCGTGGCGTTTCGATTACTGATGCGTGCATAGATTGGGAAACGACAGAGCGTGAGTTGCTAAGTGCTCATGACCGTCTTAAGCCCATTATTGCACAGCGGCGTAAAAGGCGGCCTGATTAGATTGATCGTTTATATGTCGATAATTTGTTTTAACGAAAAGTAATAGCGAGTGGCAGCTCCAATGGTTAGGGCTCACTGATTGTTAATAGTTCCACAGTGATGCAGCAGGGTTTTTGGTGGCAGGTGAAGCCCATTGCGACAATTCAGACAGCGTTAATCATCGCCGTCTTCTTCGTAATTATTATCGTTATTCTGTCTTTGTAATGATATGTTACGACCATTGAAACCTTGAGTAGGATGGTCATTGCCGTTAATTTAACAGCATGAATTATCAAGTATAGAAGCGAAGGCATGTATCTGTTTAGCCGATATTTTAATAAGGTCTCTTAGTTAGAGCATGGTGGTGTCGTTAGCGAGCCGCTGTAGCAAAAATAGCGGCATGAACTTTCGCTTGGTAAGCGGCCAGGGACTGGTCGGCGATATATTTTTCAAGTCGGGTTCTTTGATTGCCGACTCATAATAGAGGTTAAAGCTGGGGCCTGGTGATAATAAACGCCCAATTCGTTTAACCATCATCGGGTGCTGGCTTTCATCAATGTGGCTGCTATGGTTTAGCATATTGGAGTCCCAATTCAGTTGTGTCGTGATGTTTAGAGTATTGAAAAATACTTAAGGAAGTCTTAAAGCCTTGGGAAATAGTGTGAAATGGGGCACAATTTTCGTCAAAACCAATGTTTTCTTGTGGGGGAATTCTGCGGATGCCGCGTGGGAGAGCCACAACTCAGTGTTTAAGGCAGGCTAATAATTCTGATGGCTAGAGGCCTTGGTGTGAGCCTTTTATCGTGCTAGATGGCTGCAGAGGCAGGTTCAATAGCAATTTTTTCGCTAAGTTGCGGAATTTATTCATTTTTAGTGTTTCTTCGTATTCAAGTCCGGTTTCACCAGTGCCGTTATCCTAGGTATCAAATAGCGGTTTTAGTGATGTGAAAAACGGATTAAACGCCTTAAGGGTTATTGTGCTTGTTTTCTTTGTATTGGCAGCACTGCCGGCATGGGCGGCAGTGAACCAAATACCGGATGTGCGTGTGCTCATTGATATTTCCGGTAGCATGAAGAAAAGCGACCCGCAAAATCTGCGTATTCCCGCGACGCGCCTTATTGCCGGTCTAATGCCAGACGGGAGTCGTTGTGGTGTTTGGACTTTTGGTCGTTACGTCAATATGTTGGTGCCGGTGCGGAATGTTGATGACGAATGGCGTGAACTGGCAAGGGAAAAATCTACTTTAATTAATTCAGCAGGCTTGTATACGAATATTGAAGGGGTGTTGGAAAATGCCTCTAGTGGTTGGTTTGAGTACGACCCCAATACCAAGCGTAATATTATCTTGCTCAGTGATGGTTACGTCGATGTATCAAAGAACCCAGATGAAAGCGCAGAGTCACGCCGCCGCATAATTGAAAAAACATTGCCACGGCTTAAAAAAGCAGGTGTCATAGTGCACACCGTGGCCTTGTCTGAAGATGCCGATCATCAGTTGTTAGAAACTATTTCAGTTGGCACTGGTGGCAGTTATATGAAAGCTACCGAAGCAAGTCAGCTTAATCGTTTGTTTCTAAAATTATTTGAAAAATCAACTGAAGTGCCCTCACTACCATTAAAAAATAACAAGTTTAAGGTGGATAAAAGTATTAAAAATATGACGCTGGTCATTATGCAAGAAGGTGATGCAAAGCCTGCTGCGGTGATCTTGCCTGGAGGCAAATCATTTAACCAAGCGTTTCATCCGAAGACAGTTAAATGGCACCATGAAAACGGTTTTGACCTGGTAACGATTGAATCGCCTGTAGAGGGGTTATGGCAAATCGATGCCAATATTGATCCTGATAACCGCGTCATTGTTGCAACTAATATTGAGTTGGGCGTCTCACCCTTGCCCAATAGTATAATGCCTAATGAAATTATCCATATTTATGGGCATATGCTTGAAGATGGTAAGCCACTGATCAAGCGACGGCTGCTCGATAATATCGACATGGTTTTGCTGCAAGAACAGCATAATGGTACTGCGCAAAGCATTCATTTAAGTGATAGCGGTATTCCGCCTGATCTTGGTGTGGGCGACGGTGTGTTTAGTGCAACAATGAAACCACTCGATGTACAAGGTGTATATGAGCTTAGCGTCATAGCAGTTAGTCCTACATTTGAACGTGAGTATCGTCACACCCTGCAAGTGATGGGCGAGCCGGTTTCTATCGATGTAAAAGAACTCGGTGCAGATAAGGACGGCATATTCTTGATGACGCTAACGCCGCGCATCGATCGGAGTATTCTGGTTATTGAGTCATTGACGGTGAAATTGGCGGACAGTGAACAACCCGCTGTTGAATTGCCGCGTGATGACAATGAGACTTGGAGCTTTGAATTGCCACATAAGGTCGAAGGCAAATATTTGACCTTTGCTGCCGAAGGTAAAATTGATGGTAAGCGAGAATTCTCCTACGAATGGGATATTGCTATGCCTGGTGTACCGCCTTTGCCATCGGTGGTTACTGATGTGGTTGGCAAGGGCGAAGTAATTATTGCGCAGGAATCTGTTGAAAATACGGTTATTGGGGGTGCTATTGAAGAACATGTGTCTGCTGATAACAGTGATGGGAAAGAACCCGGGGCAGCCGATGCACAGGTTTCTGATCATCAGGAGGCCGATAGTGGCAAAGATGCAAAGAGCCATGATACGAACTGGGCATTAGTGATCGGTATTATTACTGGTGTTAACTTGCTGTTTGCTATTGGTGGGGGTGTTTGGTGGTGGCTGGCACGTAAGCGCAAGAAATCTGGTGAAGTAGATGAGTTTGAGGTTGTTGTACCAGAGTCTGTTGGAGTGCAAGCAGGCGCTTCGGTGTCTGCCAAAAAAGGTGCTGAACCTGCAGCGAAGGCTGAGTCGAATGCATCATTAGACATGAATCAAGATGCGGCTTTGGAGGTAATTGAAAAAGCAAAAGAAGTTGAAGCAGAGGCTGATAAGGTCGCCTAATATTTAAGAGGTTGGGGAAATGCAGGAGTTTATAACAAGTTCGAGGTTGTTTGTTGTTGAAGCAGCGCTAGTGTTAGCGATAATTTTCGTGATGGTGGGTGTTATTGGCTACCGTAAGCGTAGCGGCAAAAAAAATGAAGCTAAAAGTTTCGTTAAAAAAATTAACTCCAGTATTGATAAACGCAGAGATCAGTGCCGAGATTTCGCCAGAAACAGCGTTAGCGATTATGTGGGTGAAGATGAAGAAATTCCCGCCTACCTTGAGTCTTCGTTAGAGGAGCATGTTCATGGAATATTGGAAAAAGAAAATTCGCTTTATAACGACTTTATTAGGCTCCTGATGGGGGAAGAAGGGCATACTTTTGAAAAATTTCAGCAGCGTGTAGAGGAATTAATACAAGTATGTCATTTTAAATTACCGCAACTGACTCATGATAGTGACAAGAGCGCACCAGCTTCGGATCAAGCTTCAGAAGCAAGTTTACACGCAGAGCTAATTGAATCCTTAAGAGGCGATAATGAGGTGCTGCGCGATCAAGTCGTTAAGCTCAGCGCGGAAAATGAAAAAATCATGGGTGAATACGAAATTATCTACGAGAAGTACGATGCTTTGACAAAGCAGCGTCCAGCACAAGCCTCTTAGATGCTTTTATTTGCTGAACGATGTAAATACCTTTTTCAGCAAATCGGTGCTACGTGCTAGGTTCTGTTGTGAAATTTTGTAATTAATGTAGGGTCACCGCTATAAAGGAGGTATTTCATGTCTTACACACAAAATATAAACCCGTCACAATGGTC
>NVRF01000035.1 GCA_002400775.1 Gammaproteobacteria bacterium | reverse complement strand
TAAGTTTTTTCATATGTTTTACTATCATTGGGTAGATAAGCCTATACCAAGAATACCAGGAAATCTTGCGCTTTTAACAACACCAAGCTGCTTGTAGAGTAATTTTTTATGCTGTGAGTAGTTGACCTGAAGCCAAAAAATCCTGAATTGAAGTAATGAATTCACTCTTGTTCCTCCAGCATTTTTTTCAGAGCACTGTTGCTAATCCTAACCCTGTCATTATGATCGACAGACCAAACTGTCATCACCTCATCTTTAAAGGCTATATAGTAGTCTTTAGGTTGTTTATTACCAAAATATATTTTTCTTAAAATTCCAGAAGAGGTGATGTCTTGCGTTAAATCAATCTCAATTGATTCAGTGGGATAACAATCATGAAGCGGACTATTCCAAAGCCAATGTAAGTATTCTATAGGCTCGATATCTATATAAGTATTAGGATCAGCATCTGAATAGATATTTACAACACCTATAACCTCTGGATGAGAAGGAATAACGTCAGAAAAATACTCAATATCATAGTGAATATCGCTATCTTCTGATGTTGTTTTTTCAAAATGAGCTACTACTGCCTCTTCACATTGTGACATAAGAGGCGCCGTAAACTTAGCGGAATCACCTGTGCATGATGAAACCAAGGTCATCACTATAACAATAAGGGGTAACTTGTTAAGTTTTTCCATGTTCTTTACTATCATTGGGGAGATAAACCTATACCAAGAAATTTAGTCCTTTTAACAACACCAAGCTGCTTGTCGAGCAATTTTTATCCTGTGAGTAGTTGATCTGAAGCCAAACAAGCCTCAATCGAAGCGATGAATTCACTCTTGCGCCTGCTCCTCCAGCATTTTTTTCAGAACTCTGTCGCTAATTCTGTCTTTGTCTTTACGACTAGCAGACCACACTCTCATGGCGCCATCTTTAAGTGATATATAGAAGTTTTTAGGTTTTTTAATACCAAAAAGATAAATGCGTCTTAAAATGTCAGAAGAGGTGATGTCTTGCGTTAAATCAATTTCAGTTGATGAAGTGGGATAACAATCATGAAGCGGACTATTCCAAAGCCAATGTAACTGTTCTATAGGCTCGATATAGTAATGTGTATTAGGCTCGGGATAGAAATAAATATTGACAACCCCTATGAACTCTGGATGAGAGGGGATAACGTCAGAAAAATACTCAATATCATAGCTAATCTCGCTATATTCATTTTGTGATATTTTTTTTTCAAAATCAGCCACTACTGCCTCTTCACATTGCGACATAAGAGGTGCTGTAAACTTTGCGGGATCACCTGTGCATGATGAAACCAAGGTCATCACTATAACAATAAGGGGTAAGCTGTTAAGTTTTTTCATGTTCTTTACTATCATTGGGTAGATAAGCCTATACCAAGAAATTTGGCGTTTCCAATAACCCCCGACTGCCTGTTTTTTACTTTAAAACCATCGTCTGGCACAACACCTATCACTCTTGATTTGCCATCCACCACATCAGCGTGTGTGATACTAAAGTCTCGATGTTCACGTACCTCAATAGTTTGTATTTCAACGCGGTAGCGTTTAACAATAGCAAAATCCATAGCCTGGATTGCCAAGTTCTTTTTAAGAGAGCTTACAGCGGCTTTTGCAATATCTTTTGCAGAGTTTCCCTCGGTTGTATCTACCACCACAGGGGGAGGCAAGGCATCTTTTAAGCTGGAAAACAAGCCCACTTCAACCTCAATGGTTTCACGATATAATACATCTATGTCGTCCGGAAACTTCCTTGTAGGAATTCCTTGGCTTTTTCTTCCTGCTAGCCATCGATCCACAATCCACTTGGCATCACTCCATCGAAACCTGGCTGGAAACCCTCATGCTCAATTTTGTACTCGGGAAACTCAGGCACGTTAGGTAAAAAATAGTTATCTACCAACTCTTGAACAAGCTCGCGCCTTTGCTCACATCGATCAGCATAATAAAAAACATAATATTTTGCATCTCTTGGAGAGTAGTGACTAGAGAACAATGGAAAATCTCCCGATACAATCGCCCAGCTAACCTGAGCATCAGCTTCTCGAAGAATACGATATCTGCCACCTGCGCCAATCGTTTGATCCCACGTCATAACTAACCGAACCATACATTCGCTCAGAGTGTATTTTTTCTCGACTTCAAACCCACTATCAGGGCTGATGTAGGTATCATTGAACCCCGATAAAACGAGAAATAAAGCTGATAGCAGAAGTGTTTTTACAATTGCACACATGGCTATGGAACCGCATACACTCGAAGATTCCATCCCATACTGTTCTGGTGCGTCACGAATTGTCTTGGAATGGTAACACGCCATTGAACGCGGCCATTGTAGTAGTTGCCAGACGGTTGTGGTGAAGTAAATATTAAATCAGGAATTCCGCCACCTTGCCCTGTCACAGCCTTTCCTGAAAATGCTGATGTCGCATTTCCAAATGCATTGAGCGGAACCAGGTTAGGAACTAGCTCTCCGTTGCTATCGTAGAATTGGTATTCGACGTTGTAAGAAAAGGGATCCGCCCCGATAGTATGGCTATATGGCTCAACTAAGATTCCACCGTCTGTATCAACAGTTATACTTTTACCCATTCCATTGACTTCACCAAGCAGCCGTTTTTCTGGTTCTTTCTCATCTTCATCAGTGAGTCCTCTCTCTTCAGCAAAGGATTTAATTTGATCGGCAAGCAAGGGTCTGTCAAACACTTCCCACGCTGTTTCGGCATTAACTTTTTTATCAATCTCTGCAAACAGGGATGGCTTTCTATTCATAAGGTTCATTTTAGTCGCTCCTTACTTTTATAATTGGGTATTGGTGGCTGTGTCAAAACCCACAACAATGGGTGCCATGGCATTACCCTTGTCATCATAAGGGATGTATTTTACTTGAATCTCGATAAAGCTAAATGATAATGCCTCTAAAGGGCGTTTGGTGTCTTGCTTTTTCCCGGTAAGAGCAAATCCCTCAATAAGCGCATTTTTTAGAATGAATTCCATATACACATCGGCGCCGTTACCGGATCCTGTTTTGGTCAAATGCAGCTTGATGGTTTTGCCTGTGCCACAGCAGGAGTCTATGAATATTTTGGGTGTAGCACTGTCTATGCGTTTGGTAGCGATTAAACTGGATATTTTTGCGTTACTCGATTCTCTATCGCCACGCGTTGAGCTGGCTGAGGTCATGCCTCGCTCTACTTCCCAGCCCCAACTCTCAASATCAATCCAATCTTTGTGTCCTTGATCAGATGATTCACCTTTAACACCTTCTATTTCTAAAAAAACAGACATATTCATCTCCAGTTCATTTTAATATAGCTTCCGTGTTTCCCTTGGTCAGGTACGATCGAAAGTAGAAAGATGAATTATGCTGAGAAGATTTTATAAAGTCAAAAATGTTGAAAATATTCGCTGACAGCCATGGAGAGTGAAGCGAGGGGGGCGCCGATAGACCACGCCGTCTGCCTTTTTAGTTAGGAGCGTTAGCGAGTGATGGAGGAATGCACCGGTGGGGCTGGCACAGGAGTGGGCGCAGAGCGATTGTGGAAGGCATGACGGAGTCGTGCCGGATGCAGGGCGGTCGGGGCTACGTGCCCTTGGGGTGCAAAAGGAATCAGTTGCGCACCCCAAGGGCGCTTCCTTCGGGGGCGCGTTGGCGAGGCGATTTTTGGCAAGGATGCCATAAAATCAATATCGAGGTGGCGACACTATCGGCTTTACTGAGTTATGCTGAGGTCTCAAGTTATTAAAAATATTAATTACCATGAAGTGAAGTAATGAGATCTAAAAGTTCTCTATACAATTTAATTACTGAGGAGTAAGATTAAAAGCACGCCAATAGAAGCACAGCAAAAAAACGTAAGCTAGGAAAGATTGGATCAGGCTTGCAATAAAATAATATCTAGTGATAAGGAGAAGTCAGTGAAAGCACTATTTCATCATCAAGTTAACATATTTTTCGAGCGCGCTGTTCTTAATGGTTTAAGAATTTTATTTCTCACGCAGCTGGCGCTTGGCAATATTCGAGCGTAATTCACTCGCACAGTTTTAGCGTCGTTCTAAAAACAATTAACGAAAATCTCGTTTGCTTAGAACGAAGGCGTTCCTGAAAATTATTCTCAATGGCCTTCCTGTTTTCATGGGATGCGTTTGTTGCAATGGAGAAGCACAATGAATGGCAAGAACCCACTAATCATCACATACAAAATGATAGCGATATTAACATTGCTGCTGGCGCCTCTAGCAGCGATAGCAATGGTTGTCGAAGCAGAAGACGGACAGTTATTTGGATCGATGGCAATAGGTGCGGATAGTAATGCCAGTGGTGGTGAGTATCTCGATGCGATTAATGGCAGAAACTATAGCGATGCGCTCAACACAGCTCATCGTGCAGAATATAGTTTCAACGTAACCCAAGCGGGCACCTACAAGATTGTCGGAAATGTCCACGCAACAAACAACGGATCCGATTCGTTTTGGGTGCAGGTTGATGGCTTGCCAAGTGCGGGTTACAAATGGGCGGTCGAACGGAATACAATTTATTCGGCTGACGATGTGAATAGTGCGAGTCCTCGCGCAGACCCAGTTGTAGTGCCGTTGGTAGCAGGCGTGCATACGGTAACGATATTTGTTCGTGAGAAACTTACGCGCCTAGATAAATTGGAGCTCGTTCTACTTGAGGCGTCATCCCTTCCAGTCGTAGAAACCCCCACTATTAGTCCTAATGGTGGGGGTTTTACAAGTAGTGTTGACGTTACGTTGGCTACGAATACTGCAGGAGCAGTGCTCTATTACACCGCAGATGGTAGTGAACCAACAACTCAATCGGCGCAATACGGAGGACCTTTTACGCTGGCAGAAGATACGACTGTAATGGCTAAAGGTTTTCTCGGTGGATATGACCCTAGTATAACTAGTAGTGCCGATTTTATAGTGATGCCAGCAGCTGCTACGGGTTTACTGTTTGAAGCAGAAGACGGACAGTTATTTGGATCGGTGGCAATAGGTGCGGATAGTGGTGCCAGTGGAGGTGAATATGTTGGCGCACCGGAAGGCAGTGGCGCACACCTGCTTAATTCAGGAAATCGCGCTGATTACACGTTCACAACTACGCAAGCAGGCGACTATAAAATAGTTGCTAACGTTTATTCGCCGAATAGTGGTAGCGATTCATTTTTTGTCACGATAGATGGTGAGCCATCAGTAGGGTATCTATGGGATACTTTGAGGAATACTACCTACTCTGAAGATGAGGTGGCTGACCGAGGTGACCGTGGCGTAACGATTTTTGGTCTAACTCAAGGCGCGCATACGGTAAGTTTCCATGTGCGGGATGATGGAACGCGCCTTGATAAATTTGAGATCGTACTAGTGGCTGCGACGGGTGGTGGCAATACAGCCCCTGTGCTTTCAACGATTGCAGATCAAGGCGAATTTTCGGGTGACTCAGTTAATCTTTCTGTTAGTGCCAGTGATGCTGACAATGACACATTGTCTTTTAGTGCGAGAGGGCTGCCACCTCAGCTTGGGATTGATTCTGGTACAGGACAGATGACGGGTAGTTTAACAGTAGCGGGTACGTATAGTGTGACTATTACTGTTGCTGATGGTAATGGAGGAACGGATTCAAAAACCTTTGTGTGGTCGGTTTTACCATCAGCTGGGTCAGGCTTTTCAGCGTTTGATAATGTTCCAGTGTTGCCGAGGCAAATGAACTTTCCGTGGTTTGCTGATGCTATGGCGCAATTTACTCCCGCTCAACCTGACGATCCGATGGATTGGCAAGATGCATATAACAATACACCGTCTTCTAGCCGAGTGATCGTAGCAAATTGTAATGAGTTACAAGCTGCACTCGATAATGCTAATCCCGGTGGCATGATTCTAATTCAATCAGGTCAGTACAACGGGTGCAATGTAGAATTTAAGAGGAGCGGCACTGCAGATCAGCCAATTATTCTTACTTCAGAAGCTAAAGCACTTGGCCAAAGTGGAGATGTAACCTTTAGTGGGGGAGCTAGATTTGGATTGTTCCCTAGGGGGGCAAGCTACTATATTATCGGAGGCTTGCGTTTTACTAATCAAAGCGATCTAGTTTTCGAATTAGAGAATGGTAGTGGAACGAGAGCAAACCCTGTTTATCGGAATGGGAGTACCGATATTAGATTTACCGATAATCACTTTGAAGGAATCGGGGTGAATAGAGGCTCAGGGGAAGGAGTGATTATCGTCGGCGTTCGTTCACACCGGATTCGTATCGATCATAGTTCATTTATTTCCAATTACAACCACATTAGGTACGTGCATAGCGGTAATGCTGGTTCCTTAGTTAGCACTTCTAAAGATGGTCGTGTTGACCATAACTATTTTGGGCCAGCAGCCACAAGTGGTTTTAGATCTGATGTGTCATACGAAATTGGTGCCATACAGACGTGTTGTGGTACTGTCCAAGAAAGCTCAGACCCATTAACCCTTACTTTTGAATACAATGTGGTTGAGCATCCAAATACGCCGCATACTGACCCAGAAGCGCTTGAAATTAAAACCAACGAATTCGTGACGCGCCATAATATTATTTGGGGTGATAATGATGCAGTGATTGGTGTTCGGGCTTCATACAACTCAACGGTTGATTCTAATTATTTGGTTGGTACAGGTATCTCTATTCATGGATCGAACAATTCAATTGTTGATAATTATATTGATGGACATGTAGAAGGGAGGAGAGTTAATTTAAAACAAGGTATTTTTCTCTCGCGCTGGGGTAGGCGTCAACCAAGTAATTGCACCACCTTGCCAATAACCGCCAATAACGAAATACTCGGTAATACAGTTATAAATACCAGCCAGTTTGGGCTACGTATTGGCGATTGTAGTTTCGGTGCTTGTCGACCCATTACTGATTCGTTGATTGCTAATAACCGTATTGAATCGAGTGTAGGGAGATTACTTCATTTTAATACCAGGAATGAGCCAGAGAGAACGGATCTCTGCTCTGGCGAGAGTCAGGGTAGCCCGGGCAACGATGGTGGTCGCAATACAGGAATAGTGTTTGATGGGAACATGTTCTACCCTCGCGGGTCCGCATCTACTGGGAGTGCATTTGGATTAGATATGAATTCAATATGCTTGGGTGGAAATTGCTAAATGTATCACTTACCCGCAGCCAGTCGCATAAACAGGGGTGTAATGTGGGGTAGGGAGTTTATGGCTGAAAAGCCGCTGTTTCTCAGTCCATTTAATAGCTCGCTGTTATTGCTAAAGAGCTTATTCAAGCCATCTGTCGCGGCGAGCATGGCAAGGTTGCCAGCCTTGCGGGTGCGCTGGTATTTTTTCAGTGTATGCTCGCGGCCGATATCGCGTCTGTTGTCGATAGCAGTTTTGATAATTTCTGAGAGGCAGGCGGCGTCGAGTAAACCAAGATTGACGCCCTGGCCTGCCAGGGGGTGGATGCTGTGTGCGGCATCGCCTATGAGTGCGATACGCGGCGCGACATAATCTGTGGCGTGCTGTGCCTTGAGCGGAAAGGCGGCGCGTTCGCTGTTGAGCGTCACTTTTCCTAATTCATCTTGAAAGGCATTAGTGATCTCTAAATCAAACGCTGCGTTGTCCATCGCCATAAGCTCATTGGCGTAATCGTCTTTGGCCGACCAGACAATGCTTGAGCGCCCGTCATCAAGCGGTAAAAATGCAAGGGGGCCTGTTGAAAGGAAGCGTTGCCAGCCACATTGTTGATGCGGCTGTTCGGTGTTGACGATGGCAACGATGGCTTGCTGTTGATATGCCCAGCCTGTTGAGTGGATATTCGCCAGCTCACGTACTTTTGATCGTGTGCCATCGGCACCAATGACGAGCTTGGCAGTGATGCTTTTGTTATCGTTTGTGGTAATGGTGGCAGAGTATTTATTGATATTCAGGGTTTCTAATGATACGCCGAGTTTTAGTTCTACCGAACGTCGATAGGCGAGTGCCTGGTGCAAGGCGTGTTGGACGCGACGGTTCTCAACAATGTGACCAAGACAGGCGTCACCGATGTCGGCACTGTCAAAATTGAGTTTGTTGTTGGCGTCTTCATTCCAGACATGTAAGGCACGAAATGGACTAGGGCGTTGCTTGATCAGCTTAGGCCAAATACCGAGTTTTTCAAATAAGTTGCTAGAGGCGCTGGTGAGTGCAGACACGCGTAAATCGTATGTATCATCATTAGTATTATTTGCCCACTCGAAATCTGGTTTATAGGCGTCGATGACTAATAACTTTAAGCCGCTATCAGCTAGCGCACAGGCGAGTGTTGCACCAACAATGTTGGCGCCAACGATAATAATGTCATAATCGTATTGCATTAGCGTAAGGGTATGCCGCGCGCCAGGCGTGGTTGTTTTCCTGCAATACCCATGGTTTGTCGAGCGAGCAATCTTTTAACCGGGGGTAGTAGGTCAACACCGACCAGGCCGATGTTACGTAATAGTTTGACGGACGCGAGAGGGTTGCTAAAGATACTGACTAGGCCTTCTGTGAAACTGATGATGCGTTGTTGATCGTTGCGCCGCCATTGTTGAAAGGTATTCAGGCTTGTTTCGTTGCCGATATCCAGATTTCTTTTTAGCGCATCGTTGATCGTTTCAGCTAATACAGCGATGTCTCTGACGCCCAAATTAAAACCTTGGCCGGCAACGGGGTGAAGGCTATGCGCGGCGTTACCGATCAATACAGCGCGCTTGTCGAGGGTTCGCTCGGCTTTGTTTAAGGCCAGCGGGTAGGAGCTGCGTTTACCTACCTTGACTAGGCGCCCCAGTCGATCACCAAAGCGTGTTGACAAGCGTTCTAGAAATTCTTCGTCGCTTAGGTTTAGTATTTCTTCGACTTGCTGATGCCATACCGTATAAACCAGGGCGCAACGTTGTTCGCTCATTGGCAAGAGCGCTAACGGGCCGCTATCGGTAAAGCGTTCATAGGCGGCGTTGTTATGTGGCTTTTCTGGTGTGACATTGGCAACAATTGCAGTTTGGCCATGGTCATGTTGTTGGCTTGCTATACCGAGTAGTTCACGTGTTTTGGATTTTGCGCCATCAGCACCGATAACAAGTGCACAACTTAGCGTGATGTCATGGTTATCTTGAGCGATGGTGACGTTAGCATGATCGTCATTAATGTCTAAGGCGGTAATGCTTGCAGGGCAGATTAATTCAACATTATTCAGGTTTTGAATGCGTTGCTTGAACGCTTCGCCGATAGCGCGGGTTTGTGCGACGAAACCTAGTGCATCAACACCATGGTCTTTTGCATGTAAACGTGCGGCACCAAAGTGACCACGATTACTGATATAAATAGACTCGATGGGCGTTGCCGCTTTGATGATGTCAGGCCAAAGGCCAAGGGTGCTAAATATTCGATAGCTCGCCTGCGATAAGGCGATGTTACGATCATCGTAGCTAGGTTGTGCTGCATCACGAAAAGGGATGGCTTCAACAATGGCGATGCGTAATTTGTCATCGCCTGATGATAGCTCGCCCAGTGCGCAGGCAAGGCCGGCGCCGACGAGGCCGCCACCAACAATAATAATGTCGTAATCGAGTTTTTCGCTAGTGTAGTGTTTCATACTGAATGCAGATTAAGCAGCCTGCATAATGGCTTCTATGTTATCGGGATGTTTGGGTGCGGCAGCACTCAGCACTTTATTGCCGGTGCGTGTCACGACAACGTCATCTTCGATACGAATACCAATACCGCGCCAACGCTTGGCTACTGTTTTACAATCCGGTGCGATATATAAACCGGGTTCAACCGTTAAGACCATGCCAGGGCGTAGTTTTAACCAGTGCTGGCCTTGTTTGTAAGGCCCGACATCGTGCACATCCATGCCGAGCCAGTGGCCCGTGCGGTGCATGTAAAATTCTTTATAGGCGCCGTCTTTTATAAGTTGTTTATAATCGCCTTTTAGTAAGCCGAGTTTTATCAAGCCTTTGGTGAGAACGCGCACCGCAGTGTCGTGATATGCATTATAGCCAAGGCCTGGTTGTACTTTTTTAATCGCAGCCAGTTGTGCGCTAAGGACTAAATCGTAGAGCGCGCGTTGTTCTTCGCTAAAGCGTCCATTAACTGGAAAGGTGCGTGTAATATCAGAGGCGTAGTTGTCGTATTCTGCGCCGGCATCGATTAATAATAAATCGCCATTATTAAGTGTGGCGTTGTTCTCGGTGTAATGCAAAATACAGGCATTTTTCCCGCCAGCGACGATCGAGGGATAAGCGGGAGAGCGACTGCCGTGTTTCATAAAGCAATGCGTTAGTTCGGCGTTTATCTCGTATTCATTCATCCCCGCCTTACAGTGTTGCATGGCTTGAATATGAGCTTCGGATGCAATATTGGCAGCGTGTTGCATAAGTTTAATTTCAGCACCGGATTTGACCAGGCGCATGTGATGAATGATATGCGCTAAGGAAATAAATTGGGAAGGTTCGTTTACGCCGTTACGTGATTGGCTGCGCAATGTTTCGGCTTGCTGTGTTAGTAGCTGATCAAATTCGTGATCTTGGCCAAGGCTATAAAAAACACGTTCTATGCCTTGCATCCATTCGCCGAGTTTGTGATGCAGTGCTTCGATATCATAGGCTTCGTCGGCATCAAAGTGCGTGATGGCACCTTCCGGGCCATAGCGGAGACCATTCCAGATCTCAAGCGCACGATCACGTTGACGGCAAAACAGAATAAAACGTGATTTGGACTTTTCGCGTAATAACACCATGACGGCTTCAGGTTCGCTAAATCCAGTCAGATAATAAAAATCACTGTCGGGTCGAAATGGATACAGGACATCGCGGTTACGCACTTTTTCTGTTGCAGTAGGCAAGATGGCGATGCTGTTGGGGCCCATTTGTTTAAGTAGGCGTTGGCGCCGTTTGCTGAATTCTGTTGTCATTGATAGAAGCGCTTTTATGAATTAGTGTTTGGGGTGCATGGAAAAATTGTCTATTTGCTCCAATGCTGCGTTGGATGGCTGTCTGCGAGTCCCATTAACATATTGAGTTAAAACGATTCTCGAAAGTCATCCGCCTTGCCTTGAAATAAATATTCTAACTTTTAGAGGTGCCCTTTTAGTGTAAGGTTTCATTTTTTGAACGTTTACTGTGTTCGTCAATCAGCGTAAACGTTCCGATACGCAGGTATTCGACCAGCTCCATATAGGCGGACTCTTCGGCTTCTCCGTTTTCATGTTGTTCTTCAAGTTGGGCGATGGCGCTGAAGTCCTCAACAATCTCGCGGCTGACATCCGAAAGAGCGTCCAGCGTTTTTAAACCGCTTACGCTGAGTCCAAACAAAAACCCCTGACACCAAAGATATAGTGCTTGTGTGCGTGAAGTGATGGGATCTTCGTCAGCTGGCAGTAAAGGACTAAAATGGTAATTCATGTCGTTGAGCTGGGTTCGCGTATCGCGATGCAAACTTGCTAGCTGAGCAATTGCGGCACCATGGGTTGAATCGGCGTACTGCGTTTGCTCGCCCTCAGCTAAACATTGCGCAAACAATTGACGCGGCGGCTCCTCATCAAGCCCGAGCCAGTCACTGCTATGGCTATCAGGGTCGAGACTGAGTATACCGCAGAGGATGCCGTGCGCTTCGGCGCATTCGACAGTGGCATTGAGGTCGCTAAGTATTCGTTGGTAATCGTCGTAATCAGGCATATCATTATGATCATTACGAGTCGGTAGGCTTCGCTCGTTTCGGTGTCGGCTTGGATTTAGACGCTATTGTATCGGATTTAGTCCAGTATATAGTCGAATTGGTAAGAAACAATGACGTTGACCGCTCTATGAGGCCGTTTTATAGTGGCTTAACAATTTTTTGGAGATGGCTTATGGGTGATTCGAACATTACAGGTACTATCGATATTCCCCGTTTTGAATTTTGGGTAGGTGAACTCATAGATACCTGTGAACAGCTTAAGCAGGAAAATATGAGGTTGCGCCAGAAACAATCAACGCTACTTGATGAAAAGGCGCGTTTGTCCGAGCGTAATAGCCAGGTTACTCAACGTTTGCAGACCCTGATTGGTCGCTTGAAAAGAATGGAGACCGTCTAATGGACAAAGAGCACGTTCCTGTTTCAGTGCAGATTCTTGAGAAGGAATATCGTTTTTCCTGCCGCGAAGAAGAAAGTGAAGCGTTGGTTGGTGCGGCGCGTTACGTTAATCGTAAAATGGTAGAGACTCATCGATCTGGCAGAGTTATTGGCGTTGAGCGAATTGCTGTTATGGCAGCTATTAATATTGCCCATGAGTTGCTCGATCTGGGCGGCGGCACAGAGAATAATGATGCGCTGTCGAAACAGCTGGCTATGTTGCAAAGTAAGATCGAAAAGGCCGTTAGCGATGCGCGTCAAATAGAAATTTAGTCGCTGAAGAGTTTTTTACAGTTTTTCTCCTCATGCACACATTAGATGTAATAAGCGCTGAACGATGGCGACCTTTATCAGTAAGTACGAATGTTTACTTCTGGTTTAGTGAGGTTGTTATGAATTTAAAAGGTCAAAGTCGGCGTATGAGTATGCTGGAAACTGTTGTCTGCGTTATAGCAGGTTATATTTTAACCGTGTTAATGCAATATTTCCTCTACCCTTTATTTGGGATCATAGTGCCCGCGAAAGAGGCGCTTTTGATATCAATGTTCATTGTTATCATCGCCTTTGTTAAAAATTTTGCAGTAAGGCGGTTATTCAATGCCGTGCATGTTAAAAAAATAAAAGTGTAGTCGCACGATTTAAGTACTGTCTCTTGGCGAATAAAAAGCATAAAATGGTGTGGCACTTTCTGCGGCGTTCGTTTATTGGCTGACAAATCTCTTGAGCTATAAGCATATACCCGGGAGGCTTCGCGAGGGCTGTTGTGCATGTCCGCTAGCCGGAAAGCCTGATGCGCTCGCTTGGCTACCCACTTGAACCCTTGGTTCAAGAATGTGGTTAATGACGGCGACTGTGGAAAGTGCTTTTATTCTCTTCCCTTATTTCCCCTTATTTTTAGGGACTCCTATGGTTAAAAGCAAAGCGCGGCAACGCCTCCTTTTGCGAAAATCCCTGCGTTTGCAGCGGCGACAGTTATCAGGTAGTGATCGTGCGGATAAATCCAATGCGCTTATTACGCAGATTCTGCGCCACCGTTTGTACCGACAGGCTAAGCATATTGCGTTTTATTCTGCATTTGATGGTGAGGTTGATATTACCCCATTGTTGTTGCATGCATACAACAATGGCAAACATTGTTACCTTCCAGTGATACCAAGTTTAGCGGGGCAACGCATGCATTTTGTTCCTTACCTGAGTAATGCCCTGGAAAAAACCAACCACTTTGGCATTCGCGAGCCGATTTATAAAGCCCATACGATATTTCCGAGAACAAAACTTGATCTGGTGTTAATGCCTTTAGTGGGTTTTGATAAAAGGGGCCAACGTTTAGGCATGGGCGGAGGTTTTTATGATCGCTGCTTTGAATTTCGTCGCTTTCGCAGGCATTGGAGTAAACCGACATTATTAGGTGTTGCCTTTGAATTGCAAAAAGTCGACTCTCTCGTTTCTGAGTTATGGGATGTCACTATGGACGCTTGTGTCACAGAGACTGATTGGTATCAGTTTTAATATTTTGAGGTAAGTACTATGCAGTATTGGTTAATGAAGTCAGAACCTGATGAATTCAACATCGATGATTTAAAAACCAGGCCGAATAAAACCGAGCCGTGGGATGGTGTGCGCAACTACCAAGCCCGCAATATGATGCGTGATCAAATGTGCGTTGGTGACAAGGTGTTTTTCTATCACTCCAATTGTGAAGTGCCCGGGATCGTAGGTATAGCAAAGATTGCCAGCAAGCCGTATCCAGACTTTACGGCCTTTGATAAGCAGGATAAACACTATGATGCCAAGAGTGATCCGGCAAACCCTCGCTGGTATTTAGTAGATGTAAAGTATGTGAAAAAATTCAAACGAACAGTGTCTTTAACCGAGCTAAAACAATGTGAAGCGCTGGAAAATATGCAATTGGTAAGAAAGGGAAATCGACTTTCGGTTATGCCGGTAACCGAGCAACAATGGGACTTTATTAATAGCATGTTGTGATCATTGTTCCACATTAGTATTGGTTAGCCATCTCTTGCTAGGTAAATTTTACTGCTAAATAGTGATTAATTTTTTCCTAACAAAGCTCAACTCCCTTCAATCAGTGTCGATATACAAGCTGATATGAAACCTGAAATAGTTAAATTACCAAGGTTTATTTGTTAAGTTTACGATTGGTCCGGCGTTAAAAAACTGGCATTGTTTGTCAAGATGATTATACTTAACCTCGAACGGACCACTTGGAGGAACAGAGATGGCAGTTAAAAAGAAAGCGAGTGTTAAAAAAAGTGTTGCTGCAAAGAAGAAAGCGGTAACTAAAAAAAAGGCAGTAACCAAGCGTCGGGTCACGGCTAAAAAGAAAGTAGCCAAGAAAAAGACGGCAAAGAAAAAAGTAGCTAAGAAGAAAACGGCTAAAAAGAAAATAGCCAAAAAAGCACCAGCCAAGAAAAAGATAGCAAAGAAAAAAGTAGTTAAGAAGAAAACGGCTAAAAAGAAAATAGCCAAAAAAGCACCGGCCAAGAAAAAGACAGCAAAGAAAAAAGTAGTTAAGAAGAAAACGGCTAAAAAGAAAGTAGCCAAAAAAGCACCGGTGAAGAAAAAAGTCGCTAAAAAGAAAACCGTGAAAAAAAAGACGACTAAGAAGAAATAGTCGCTATTTTAGTCGCAGTTTGACTTAAATTAAAAGCCCGCTAAAAGCGGGCTTTTTTTTATTTATCAATTAGTTACGGTGTTTCACGTAAAAATTGCCGATAAGCGGGGTTGTTTGATTCATCTTTGTACGGGTAGTTCAGCTTGGTCAAGAATTGATGCAATTTTGCCATTTCATCTTGCTCCACCTGTATGCCCATTAATACGCGTCCATAGGCTGCGCCGTGATTTCGGTAATGAAATAAACTGATATTCCATTCATTGCCAATAGTGCTTAAAAATTGCAACAGGGCACCGGGTCGTTCAGGAAATTCAAAGCGATAAAGGTGTTCGTTGCCAAGCTCGGCATGACCGCCAATCATATAACGAACATGTAATTTTGCTATTTCATTATCGGACATGTCGGTGATCTGGTAGCCATCGCTTTGCAATTGTAGGAATAAAGCTTCTTTTTCTGATTTACCTTTGCTGAGTTGTACGCCGACAAACACCTGGGCTTGACTTGTATCGCTAAATCGATAATTAAACTCAGTAATGCCACGATCACCGATAGCATTGCAAAATTTATAGAAGCTACCCGGGGTTTCAGGAATGGTGACCCCGAACAGTGCTTCACGTCGTTCACCCAGCTCGGCACGCTCGGCAATATAGCGGAGTCGATCGAAATTCATATTTGCGCCGCTGGCGATGGCGACTAAGGTTTGTCTTTCACAGTGTTCGCGCTCGACGTAATTTTTCAGGCCAGCTATAGACAAAGCGCCGGCAGGTTCGGTGATAGAGCGTGTATCATCGAAGATATCCATGATGGCCGCGCAAATTTCGTCACTATTCACTGTAATAACTTCATCGACATAGGCGCAAGCAAGGCGATAAGGTTCGGCACCAACCTGGCGAACAGCAACACCATCGGCAAAAATACCCACTTCATCGAGCACGACGCGTTTTTTATGCAGCAAGGCCTGCTGCATACAGGCAGCATCGTCAGGTTCAACGCCAATAATTTTGATGTCTGGCCGTGTGTTTTTTACATACGCGGCGATACCTGCGATGAGTCCGCCACCTCCGACCGGGAYAAAAATARCGGMAATGTTCTGTGGGTGTTGTTCAAGAATTTCTAATCCCACCGTGCCYTGGCCKGCAATAACGTCGGGRTCATCATAGGGGTGAATAAACGTYAGCTTCTCTGMTTTTGCCAATGTTTYGGCATATYGATAGGCTTCGTCATARAGATCGCCATGAAGAATGATTTTGGCACCAAGCTTTTCAACGGCATCAACTTTAATAGTCGGTGTGGTGCGTGGCATGACTATGGTCGCTGAGATATGTARTTTTTGMGCYGCCAGYGCWACSCCTTGYGCATGATTRCCGGCCGATGCAGCAATGACACCACACCCCCTTTCGTTTTTGGTAAGGTTCACCATTTTGTTGTAGGCACCCCGCAACTTAAATGAAAACACGGGTTGCAGATCCTCGCGCTTGAGTAGCACGGTGTTATTGAGTGAGTATGATAGCTTCGCTGCTTTTTCTAATGGTGTCCGCCGTGCGACATCATAGACTGGTGCTTGTTTGATTTTTTCAGGGTAATTGATCGACATCGGAGTAATCTATCATTAATAATGCTTTGAGGTCATGGCAGATTGAAATTTAATGTAGTGTTTCTGTGCTTTTCTGAGTGTGCTGGCAACGGTATGATGGTGATAATAATTGAAAACAATGGAGCTAAAGATGGATCAAAATGAAATGAAACGCCAGGCTGCCGAAGCCGCGTTGGAATATGTGGAGGTGGGCGCGTATATCGGGGTTGGTACTGGTTCAACCGCGAATATGTTTATTGATGCTTTGGCTACCATAAAGGGGAAAATTGAGGGAGCTGTTGCTAGCTCCGTGGCGACGGCAGAGCGCTTAAAAAGCCACGGTATTCCCGTGTTTGAACTTAATGAAGTAGATGGCCTGTCTATTTATGTTGATGGTGCTGATGAAGCCAATCCCAATTTACAGCTTATTAAAGGCGGCGGCGGGGCATTGACGCGCGAAAAAATTGTGGCAGCGGCGAGTAAACGTTTTATCTGTATTGCCGATGACAGCAAGTTGGTTGATGTGTTAGGTGAGTTTCCCTTGCCTATAGAAGTGATACCGATGGCGCGCAGTTTTATTGCGCGTGAGATTGTCAAGTTAGGTGGTGACCCTTATCTACGCGAAGGCTTTACTACGGATAACGGTAATCTTATTCTTGATGTGCATGGCATGCATATTAATCAGCCGGATGTCTTGGAAGAAACCTTGAATAATATACCTGGTATTGTCACCAACGGCATATTCTCTAAACAGCGTGCTGAAATTGGTTTATTCGGCAGTGCTGATGGCTTAAAAACTATTAAGCCTTACGAACATTAAAGCGTGCAGTTTATTAGTCTCCTTTTAAGGTTAAAACCACCGCCTTTAGGCGGTCAGATTTATCTGCGATACGTACTGTAATGATAGAGAGAGGTGTTCTTGTATGGAATATTGTTACGGAAGTCATACGGTTTTTAAGATTCAGTATCATTTTGTATTTGTCACGAAAACAGATATCAGGTTGAGAGTTTTCCTGAGTTGAAAAGACGCTACTGAGGGAGGACTTTTGGGCGAGAGGCTATTTTTGTGTCACCTCAGGTGATCTAACAGAAGAGATGATTAAGAACTATTTGGAACATCACTTTGAGCCTGGAGGAGACGATAATTTTAGGGCGGAAGAGTGAACGGGTCTTTGACCCGTATCCGGACTTTAGTCCGTAAGACTAACCCACCAGCTTTAGCTGGTGGTTGTTAAGTTTTTATGGATCAGGCAAACGCTGCGAGCCAAGGAGAGCGGAGCGAGGGCGAGTAGTTGCTGAGAGGCAAGGCCGTCTGCCCTTTCGTAGTGAAGAGCGTTAGCGAATGACGGAAAAATGTACCGGTGGGGCTGGCACAGGCAGGAGCGGTTTTAGTTGCCGTAGAGTCATTGAGGTAGTGCTGCGTAGCCAGCTACGAGCTTGCGATGCAGTGGCGAAGCGGCACGGTCGGGGCATAATAGGCTGTCGCACCCCAAGGACACTTCCTTCGGGGCGCGTAGGCGAGTCGATTTTGTACAGGGAATTGCAAAATCTATCACGAGGTAGCGACACTATCGGTAGCAAGATGACCTTACCATTTTTTACCAGCACCTGCTGATGTTGTGGCCTWRKKWRMYKRYWMWSCRAAMTGGRWKRMMCWWMMCGASGWRMMSARGYKYWTCAWAKRWSYARAAMSMGRCSSARYYMYWMWMSSSAAACAGCGCGACTTCTGTCGTGGCTGGAAAAACCAGAAATCCATTTCCGTGAAAGGCAGTCACTTCATTCAAGAAGACAGTCCCCACGAAATTGGCGTTGCCATCTCCGAGTGGTTCAAAACCCTCTAACCTTGGCACAAACTATTTTGACGAAAAATCTACACGCCCCGCAAAGCCTCAAAGTGCTTTCGCGGGGCTTGTTACGAGACGCTTTCACTTGACCCGCGTTCCCCCCGGTTGCCATGCTGAGCCCCAACCCAAGACCAAGCCCAACCGACCAAAGGGGAGACCAACATGTCAGACGCACCGACCACGCCGGCAAGTTACACACGCACCGCCATAACTCTGCACTGG
>NVRF01000034.1 GCA_002400775.1 Gammaproteobacteria bacterium | reverse complement strand
GCGCCATTGCGACAAGGTATGATAAACGCGCTTCAACCTTCCTCGGCGCCATACACCTCGCTGCTTCCGTCATATGGCTTAACTGACGACAGGCCCTAGTGACGCGCAGCGTGGGAACGAGGTAACAGCAAAACCAGATACAGACAACGCGGAGAAAAAAATAAAGGCTTTTGACAACGACATCACTGTGTCGGCCCCTACTGAGTCCATCCTGTGAGTTATATTACAACCTGTTGGAAAAGTATTGATTTTAGCATTAGCACCCACTTAATTCACTTTTTATTAAAATGCGCCATAATGCTTCTCTAGAACACGCATCAATAATGCCTTGTTTTCTTGCTGCCCTTCCGCATTCAAGTTTCCACCAACCGTAACAGTAAAGAATCTCGATGTATTTTCGTTGACCCAAAGTACAGCTGTATTGTATGCACCGCTTTTCTCACTTTTAAGCACCGCCATTGATGCAATGTGGGCGCCCACGGTGGTGTTAAGTGTTGCTGCATCGATATAAACTTCTCCTTGCGAAGTAATTAAATCTGCCTCAGCAAGCTTGATTTTACCAAGGGGGCTGTCGTATGTGGAAAATATGTCCGTCAAACCACTGTCTGTTGAGGCGCCGCCAGCGCTAGCCCCCAAAAAACGAAAGCCTGGCTCCACAATAAGCGGTGATGGTAAAAAGGCTAATCTCTCCGTAACTTTGTCGACAGTCTCCATATCACTACCGAATAGCTCATAATCAGCCTCAATATCCATAATATGGTAATCAGCCACTTCTACGTGGCCATGCTCTGCATGCTGCGCAATCGCCTTATCCACACCAGCCTGATACTCTTCTCCCGTTTGATTAAATGGATTGCCTACCAGGTCTCTTAGCTCATCGATTGCCGGGTTGGCCGGATCCATAACAATCACGCTACCCGATTGATAGCCTGCCCTATTCAATATGAGATTCGCTTCAGATACCAGCAGCGATCTTTTATTTAAGGCATTACATACCAGTTTCGACATCACCAACAGTGGCATCAGCTCTTTTGCCAAAGAAACACTGTTATCTTTATCCAGAGTGTTTCTGTCACTGATGATAGACAAGCCCCTAATGTCTCCTGTCTCGGCTAGATCAAACAAATGAGACACGCCAAGATCAACGGGAGACATGATTTTGCCGTCTTTATCAACCGCCGAGCTGCCCTCACCACCCTGACACAGAGCGGGCACCATGGCTTTAAGCAAGACGGCAAATTTTGCCATCTCGCCACTCAAATTGATTGCGCCGTTTTCTTTCAGGTTGGTGTATAGTGATTTTATAGCGATCTCCAGCTCGGCATCACTAACGCTGGTTAGGTTTGACATCAGCGTTAATAAGGTGATCTGGTCAATATCCAGTGGGTCAATGGAGTTTTCGGCAACAATTTTTGCCGATTTAATTTTTGATGGGGTCAACAATTTTTGCTGGGCAGCATCATTTTCGTCGTTACTACTGGCATCCGGTTCTGCAATAGCAAAATCGGATACAAACAATATGAAGAAAAAAATAACTGCTTTTGACAACGACATCACTGTGTTGGCCCCCACCTAATCCATCCTTCATTGATATTACAACCTACCGCGGTAGTCGTAATTTTACGCGCCGCTCCGAAAGCACCCTGAAGCCAGTGATGTCCGACCACAGTATGCCCGGGAACCGAGAGAACACCTGCGTGGAGCGCTCCCACACGCCACTTGGTAAATTGCGCGCCCGTTTCAACCACATGCCAATTGCGCCAAAGCATGCTGCCATCGGGTTCTCGGGGGAAATGCTGACTAATTACTCCAGCGTCAAACTTGAACTTTGGGTTAAAAATTGCTCTGCCATCCCAGGTGACGCTTTCGTTAAAACCGCCACAATTAGCTCTGCTGTGATGAGTCAATTCATTCACAGCAGCATGAGCGCTGGAAAAACAAGCTATAAAGAGAAAAAGAGTGAAGAGTGAAGAGTGAAGAGTTACGCATGACAACCTCCTTAGTTGTTGTTTAGTCCTTCAGTCTCTATCTGAACATGGCTAACAATATTTAGCAAGGGCTTATTTACCAATACAAAAACTGGAGAAAATTTCACCGAGCAAATCGTCACTACTGAATGCACCGGTAATTTCACCTAAACACGCTTGCGCAAGCTTAAGCTCTTCGGCAACCAGCTCACCTGTCTGATTGCTTAAATGAGTTTGGCCACTTTTAATATGCGATAAGGTTCGCTCCAGTGCATCAAGACGACGACGGGCACTGAATACGCCTTCGTTGTTTTCATCAACACCTATCGTTTGTTTTATTGTTTTATTGAGTTGATCGAAGCCTTGACCAGTTTTTGCTGAAACAAATACCGCATTATCCTGGCTTGCTTGAGCGGAGGGCGCAATATCAATTTTATTATAAACATTAATACGGGGTATTACTTTGGGTAACGCTATTAGCGAATCAGCTTCTTGACCTATTGCTGTGCAATCGATGATATGTAAAATAATATCAGCACGTTCAATTTCATTGCGCGCTCGATGAATGCCTTGTTGCTCAATTGGATCATTGCTGTCTCGTAAACCTGCCGTATCGACTAAATATAAAGGAATACCGTCAATACTAATTGCTTCGCGCAAAACATCACGTGTTGTGCCAGGGATATCTGTCACAATTGCGTGCCTCACGCTGAGCCAGGCGATTCATTACACTTGATTTTCCCGCATTAGGCTTTCCAGCAATAACTAAAGTTATGCCCTCACGCAAAATTCTGCCTTGTCGTGCAGTATGAAATACCGTTGTGATCGCAGCGTAAATCGCATCGCGCTGTTGCGCGATTTTACCATCGGATAAAAAGTCAATTTCTTCTTCAGGAAAATCTATAGCGCTTTCAACGTATATGCGTAAACGGATCATTTGCTCTAATAACTGATTAGGATGATGATGTTCATGAGCTGATTACCTGGTCACGTATTAAAACCCTGCTATCAGACATACACACGACAATAAAAGGTGAAAAAGCGTGGCCACCCTGAATCATGTTCAAAGCACTGTTACTTCAAAGTGGGTATGGTTTAAGTGATCCTGGGCTTGAAAAGCAACTTGCCCGCGACCTGTTATTTCGGCGATTTGTCGGTCTGGACATTTCTGAATCAGTGCCCGACCACAGTACCTTCTGGCGTTTTAGACAGAAACTGGAAAAAGTCGCCCTGATGGAAGCACGGCTACTGGAGATTAATCAACAACTATCAGAGCAAGGGCTTTATATAARATCAGGTGAAGTGAGTATTGTCGATGCCAGCGTGATTGAGGCGAATCAATGCSGGCCCAACAAGCGCAAAGAGGGTCGTTCCACTCAAGCCCCTGATGCGGCTTGGAATGTTAAAGCGGGTTCTGACGGAAAACGAAAAAGCACCGATAAAGCTGGCACAAGTACATACGGTGACAAAGCGCATATCAATGTTGATGAAGATGGATTCATAAAAGCGACGGACGACAGTCAAGGCAGCCTACATGATTCTAACGGCTTCACTGAATTGTTAAGTGGAAAAGAGTCAGCGGTCTACGCCGACAGCGCTTACTTAAGCGAGGCCCATGAAGATGGGTTATCCAGCCGTGGCATTAAAAGTAGCGTCATAAAACGCGCTTACCGGAGCCGCCCTCTGTCAGATAAAGACAAATGTTTTAACCGCATACACGCTGGGGTTCGATGTACGGTAGAGCGAGTATTCGGCGTGTTGAAATTACATTACGGGATGGCGAAAGCCCGTTACCTTGGGTTGTCACGAAACCGCACACGGTTTGAATTGATGTGGGTGGCCCATAATATTAAGCGAGGTGTATCGATTCGACAGGCGTGTGCCAGTTTTATCGGTGCAAGTGATGCCTGAAAAAGGTAAAACGGGGAAGACAAAGCATTTCCTCGCCTAAATACCTTTATAAAATGGTTGTTTTTGAGCGATAGTCCTCGAAAAATGCAAAACTAAAAATTGGCTGCTGAATAGCAGTGTCGTGCAAAGGTCTCATTTTATTACTCCTATTTCGCATCACTTTGCCGGTGTTTTGTGATGTTCGAAAAACGCGAGTGGCTGTGGAACTCGTTCAGTTTCCACCTCACTTAAACGGTTCTCGTAATTTCTCTAAATAGCTTGTTGATGTAATTATCTCTGCCGAACTCCCGATACTATTTTGCAAGAAATGATTTACATACGGTAAAAGTATGCAAAGGGAAATAATACCAACCATATGTCTTAGATGCTTAAGGCGTGTTTTAATACACATTAGCAAGAATAAATAACGTACTTTTAAACTTATCATATCATCGATAATCACTAATTTTATTAGTGGGGGTTGTTTTTTTGACATGCTCTTACCTAATGAAATAATTAACTCAGGTAAGATTATTAATTGTTAGCAAAACAATGTCGGTGACTGAGTTCGCACTTTATTGCCCTATCAGAAATTCACAATGATTATTGTGACTTAAGTCACAAATCACTTGTATGCATCAGATTTCAGCCTCCGAGAGTGGTTAGCTATTATCAATAGGAGCGGGATTCTGATATTTATAGATCTCGGGTGGTAAATTATAATAGTCATAAATCAATGGAGGTCTACGATTACTAGTCAGTGTCGCTTGATCTTCTCAATAATGCGGATAGATTACTAATATTGCTTCTGGCCTGCCAAGTTGACGAGGTATCGACTTAAGAAAATCAATAAGTCCTTGATGGTGCCGATCTTCCATCAATGGTAGCGGGCCGCCGCCGTGAGGCAGGTATCTAATGATTGAGAGTTAGTTTAAGTATCACTGTGATTAAACTGTTCTCTTTTAAATGTAATAAATTCTTCTGGTTTTTGCGCATTGGCTCTCTCGCAATTCAGTTCATCTTCTGAGATATACAAAAACCAGGTTTGTTCCTTTTTTGGCTTTCTTCCGCGAAAGGCTTTGGGTGAAAGCAGAGCGAGATTGGCGCCTTGTTCGCTATCGCGCACCGATTCGTAACGAATGATGTTGATGTCAGCTTCTCGTGCATTCTCTGCTAGTGTTTGCGTCGCGCTGTAATCAGCTGGGTGTGTCCATTGTTTTTTGTTTTTGACTAACGTTGGTTTGGTCAGATCGATGGCTTTTTCGGTGAGATAAGTGATGGAGAAAACGGTTAATCGGGTTTCTTGTCGTGGCAATAATGATTTAGGCGATTCTTGAAAAAAACGTAAGCGGTAATAACATTGCTCAGCCAGTGCAGTGCGAATATCTTCGGAACAGTAAAAGACGCCTTCGGTAATGCCTGCACGCCTAAAGCGAGAGCCTCTGGGATAAGGTGAGCCATAGCGAAATGGTGTTGCCAGTAAATAGTGTAAGTGTTGAGCGGCTTTTGGTATGGGTGGCTTACTGATTTCAAGGATGTCTTCCAGTAGCAGCTGCTCGTCTTTGGTGTCGACCAGCTTGCGAGTAGAAACCGTGTATTGGTGTTCTACTACGCGCCAGGCGTCGCCCGCCAGCGGGCGGGTTTCAGACGCGAGCGCGGTAGGCGTCCACATAATCAACGGTCCTGGTTAGCCCGGTTACATGTGTAATCAGATTTTTTGGTGTCTCGCTTAGGGCAGTGTTGTAGCCGTTAAGCCAACTGTGCATTGCTTTTTCATCGCCGCCCATAATAGCGTCGAGGCTGCGATAAAGCCGGACAAGGAGCGCGGCCAGTTCCCATTCTTTGCCTGTTCTTTTTAATAGATAGCTACCGTCGCTCATACGTGAGACCGTGGATTTACTGACCCCCAAAACATCGCTGACTTGTGTGTTGCGCAGGCCTAGCAGTTCACCGGCGCAGATGACGGCTTTGGATAGCACCTCACGTTCCTGCTGGTTATTGGTGTTGTTAGTATGGTTTGTTTGCATGGCTCTAACCTCGGGAGAAAGAGTGTCTATGGAAATATTAACTCTATAGCGTGTCTATAGCAACAAATATGAATGGTGTAAGAAGTATGTTCATATATCAAGCTTAAAGCCGCGATTTTGCTAATACTTGCTGTATTTTTCATCAAGCCTAGGTATATTCACCCTTAGCCCCTGATTTTACTGGTTAATCCCCTTGTTCCTATGCCCAGGCTTAACATGAAGCGTGCCTATCGTTATGTCTGAATCTACCGATACGATTGCAGCTATAGCCACCCCACCTGGTCGCGGTGGAGTTGGCATTATTCGGCTATCTGGTCCCAAGGCTGCCCGAATCGGCGAGGCCATCATAGGTAAGCTGCCGAAACCTCGTTATGCCACCTTGGCTGACTTTTGTTCAGCCGCGGGTGAGATGATCGATCACGGACTTGCCCTGTATTTCCCCGCACCCAATTCCTTTACCGGTGAAGATGTCATTGAGCTACAGGCGCACGGTGGCCCGGTGGTGTTGGATATGATACTCAAAGCGTCCCTGGGTTTGGGTGCGCGTATGGCTCGGCCAGGGGAGTTCTCGGAACGGGCCTTTCATAACGATAAGTTGGATTTGGCCCAGGCCGAGGCGATTGCCGATTTAATTGATAGTAATTCAGAAACAGCAGCACGCGCCGCCTTACGATCACTGGATGGTGAGTTCTCTAATACGATAAATCAGCTTTTAGAAAAACTGATTCATCTACGTATGTATGTTGAGAGCGCGATTGATTTTCCTGAAGAAGAAATTGATTTTTTGTCGGACGGTAAAGTCGAGCAATTACTTAATCAAATTCATCAGGCCACACAGGCCGTCTTCCACTCGGCCAAACAAGGCAGCATTTTGTGTGAAGGTATAACGTTGGTTATTGCTGGTAAACCCAATGCGGGTAAATCGAGCCTGATGAATCGTTTAGCAAAACGTGAGGCAGCGATTGTTACCAATATACCAGGCACCACGCGCGATGTTCTGCGTGAAGCCATTAACCTCGATGGCATCCCCTTGCATCTTGTTGATACCGCCGGCCTGCGTGAAAGTGACGACATCGTTGAGCAGCAAGGTATAGAACGCGCACGAAAAGAAATAGAACACGCCGATATTATTTTGCACCTTATCGATTGCACGGCAGAAAATAGTGATGATAATTCGCTTGTTGATTTGCCAGAAAACATTCCATGTATTGATGTCTATAACAAAATCGATATAGTCCAACCAAAGAACATTGGCAACCCTAACAGTATTTTGGTTTCAGCTAAAACGGGTGATGGTTTGCTAGAGTTACAGAAAAAAATAAAAACTATCATTGGCATAAACGATAATAATGAAGGATTGTTTAGTGCGCGACGCCGTCACCTTAACGCCTTAGAACGTACCTTAAGCCACATTGAAACCGGCCGACAATGGCTAAATCAAAAAGCAGGTGAATTGTTGGCAGAAGAACTAAAAATCGCGCAAGACTGTCTTAGTGAAATAACAGGAGAGTTTACGAGCGATGACCTGCTAGGTGAAATTTTTTCGAGCTTTTGCGTTGGAAAATAACAACGGTGTTGTTTGCGAGTGCTAGCTATGTTTTTTTATGCATGATTTGCATGACAAAATTATTCTGGTATTGCCAATAGATACCGTTATGTTAATCACCTGTGATGTCTTTTCACGGTATGTCGATAAAATTACCTTGGATATTTTTTCGCTGGATGATTATGAAACGATTAATAATAACTGTTAGCACTTTGACCTTTGCGCTTTTTATTGGTGTGTTGCTTGGCACGACTGCGCAAAGCAAGGCTATAAGCGCAGATCAAACAATTGATGATTTTCTGGCTCTGTTCAATGGCAGCAGTCGTCAAACAACGCAGGCCTTGGATCGTATTGAAGCCGAGTGGCAGCCGGGGTTTGCCATGATGGCCGTCGAGATAATGAGCCTCACTCGAAACCACGAAGTGGTAGCACGTTTGGTCGATCTGTTAGAGCAAAGCACTGACCAAAAAATCGGTTTTGATATTCAGCAATGGCGCCAGTGGTTATGGAACCAGGCAGAGAATAATTATCCGCACTACGCGCAATTTAAATCGTCACTTTATCAACAGATAGACCCGGCCTTTAATAAATACTTTGACGATAAACGTGCAAAGACTATTCGTCTTGACGAAGTAGTGTGGGGTGGTGTGAAACAAGATGGAATCCCGCCGTTGCGTAATCCGAAAATGATTCATGCCGATGATGCTGATTATCTTGATGACAATAATATTGTTTTTGCTATCGAGGTGAATGGCGATGCACGGGCTTATCCCAAGCGCATTATGGCCTGGCATGAGATGTTTGTTGATGAAGTCGGTGGTCGCCCTGTTGCCGGTGTTTACTGCACCCTCTGCGGTAGCATGATTTTGTATAACACGGTTATCAATGGCAAGAACTACGAGATCGGTACCAGCGGATTTCTTTATCGCTCTAACAAATTAATGTACGACAAAAAGACACAATCGTTGTGGAATACTTTATGGGGCACTCCGGTCATCGGTTCGCTGGTTGGCAAAGGCATCGAGTTTGAGCGTTTAAGTATTGTTACCACCACATGGAAAGAGTGGAAACGCCGTCATCCACAAACTAAAGTCTTGTCGCTTGATACAGGTCATCGTCGTGACTACGGTGAGGGCGTTGCTTATCGAGAATACTTTGCTACTGACAATTTGATGTTTGGTGTGCCGAAGGTAGATGGTCGTTTGAAAAATAAGACTGAAGTATTAGGACTGTTGTTTGCAGACAGTTCAGATAAACCTTTGGCTATTTCGGCAGGCTATCTCTCTAAGCACCCAGTATATAGCAGTAGTATTGAAGGCACCGATTTTGTCGTGTTAACCGACGCCAGTGGCGCTAACCGTGTTTACGATACCCAAGGTGTTCGCTTTGCCTCATGGGATCAAGACAAGACTGTAACCGATGAAAGTGGCCAAAAATGGCGCTTGAGTGAAAGTCGTTTGGAAGCCGCCAATGGTAAAAAACTATTTCGTTTGCCGGCCCATCGAGCATTTTGGTTTGGTTGGTATTCGGCTTATTCGCATACCAAACTGATTCATTAAGCTCTTGATACCTGGTCATTAAGAAAAGCTAATGATCAAATAAGTTTATACAATTTCACTAATCGATAGTTTTCTCAGATACTAAGCCTCACTTACTTTTAAATCTTTTCTTTTAACTTTTTGGGGTTTTACTTATGAAAAACATCACTATGGCAATTGCTGGTTTAGGTCTATTGGTTGTGGGTTCTGCTCAAGCCGCTACCGTTGGTAACTTCGGTCCTTATGCTCAGGCTAACAGCAACCAAGTTGTATCTACCGGTATTCAGGTTGCAGTTTCTGCTGAAGGTCGTTTGAACGCCTATGCACCTACGGCTGATTTGGCTCACGGCCATGTTACGGTTGCAACCAGCAGCGAAGGTCACTTGAACGGTTACGGTTCTTAATATCCGCTTGGGCTTATTCGAGCCTGAAGTACCAAGCCCCCTTTTAATTAGGGGGTTTTTTTATGTGCGTAGAAAACATATCTGTGGTCTGTGTTGCTAAAGGTTAATAAATTCAACAAGTTGGTGCCAAAGTAAATTATTTTAACCAGTCATTAAGAAAAGCTAATGATCAGATAAATTTATACAATTTGCCAAATTGGCAGCCTTGCTAGATACTTGTCCTCAATCTAACTTTATAAATTATCTTTTAACTTTCTGGAGTTTTACTTATGAAAAACATCACTATGGCAATTGTTGGTTTAGGTCTATTGGTTGTAGGTTCTGTTCAAGCCGCTACCGTCGGTAACTTTGGTCCTTATGCCAAAGTGAACAGTAACGAAGCTGCATCAACCGGTGTTCAGGTTGCTGTTTCTGCTGAAGGCCGTTTGAACGCCTATACACCTGCTGCTGATTTGGGTCACGACCATGTTACGACTGCAACCAGCAGCGAAGGTCACTTGAACGGTTACGGTTCTTAATATCCCCTTGGGCTTATCCAAGCCTGAAGTATTAAGCCCCCTATTAGTAGGGGGCTTTTTTTTGCGTGTAGAAAGCCTCATTCATAATGATGGCCATAATAAATAAATTTATTAATCGAAAATCAAAGAGCTGGAAAATATAAAAGCGATTTGTAGTGTGATTAAGAAAAGCTAACGATTGAATAAATATATATAATTTCACTAATCAATAGATTTTTACGATACTACTCCTGAACCTACTTTTTAACTTTAACTTTTAATTTATTTTTTTGGAGATTGATTATGAAAAACATCACTATGGCAATTGCTGGTTTAGGTCTTTTGGTTGCGGGTTCAGCTCAGGCAGCTACCGTGGGTAACTTCGGTCCTTATGCAAAAGCGAACAGTAACGAAGCCGTATCAACGGGCGTTCAGGTTGCAATGCCAGCCGAAGGTCGTATGAATGCTTACGCCCCTTCTGCTGAAGTTGTCAAAGGCGCCACCCAAGTTGCGATCAGCAGCGAAGGTCGTTTAAGCGCTTACCGCTCGTAAGGCCCGCTTAAAGAAGGCGATACCTGCCTTTGATTAGCTTTGAAAAGCCCCCAATTGGGGGCTTTTTTAATGTCTGTCATCTCCGCCGCGGACTGTCGCTATAATGGAAAGCCGGGCGCGATAAGCGTATTATCGCGCATTGATTATTGATCAATAACTGACCAGCCCCCTGAAATATATATGACGAATACACAACGACACTACGACGTCATCATTATAGGCGGCGGCCATGCAGGCACCGAGGCCGCATTAGCCTCGGCACGCAGCGGTGCACGTACGTTGTTGCTGTCTCATAATATCGATACCTTGGGCCAAATGAGCTGTAACCCAGCCATTGGTGGCATAGGTAAAGGTCATCTGGTTAAAGAGATCGACGCATTAGGTGGCGTAATGGCGCGTGCGGCGGATGCTGCCGGTATCCACTTTCGTCGGCTTAATGCCAGTAAAGGCCCGGCGGTGCGTGCAACCCGTTCGCAGGCCGACCGTACCTTATATAGAGCCTTTATCCGTAAAGAGTTGGAACAGCAGCCTAATCTCAGCCTGTTTCAGCAAGCCGTTGATGACCTGATTGTCGAAGGTGATGTGGTTAAGGGCGTAGTCACGCAAATGGGTGTAGAGTTTTACGCGCCAAGTGTGGTGCTGACGGTGGGTACGTTTTTGGGTGGTCGTATTCACATAGGCCCAGCAAGCTTCGCAGGTGGTCGTGCGGGCGATCCTTCGGCGAATGCCCTATCGCAGCGTTTGCGCGAACGCCCTTTTCGCGTTGGTCGTTTAAAGACAGGTACACCGCCACGCATTGATAAGCGCTCGATCGATTATTCCAGGCTGGCAGAGCAGCCGGGTGATGACCCACGTCCTGTATTTTCCTTTGTCGGCAATATTGGTCAGCACCCACCACAGATCAGTTGCCATATTGCGCGAACCAATACCCAAACACATGAGATTATTGCCGCCGCTTTTGAGCAATCGCCGATGTTTACTGGTGCCATCGAAGGCGTCGGCCCACGTTATTGTCCGTCTATTGAAGATAAAGTTAAGCGCTTTGCCGATAAAGATTCGCATCAGATGTTTATCGAGCCGGAAGGGCTGGATTCGATTGAAGTCTATCCTAACGGCATTTCAACCAGCTTACCGTTTGACGTGCAAGAAGCCTTTGTCCGTTCTATGGAAGGCTTTGCTAAAGCGCATATCACTCGCCCCGGTTATGCTATTGAATACGATTATTTTGACCCGCGTGACCTCAAAGCCTCATTAGAGGCCAAGTTTATAAGCGGGCTTTATTTTGCCGGGCAAATCAATGGCACGACTGGTTATGAAGAAGCCGCTGCGCAAGGTCTCATCGCAGGCTTAAACGCCGCACGCAAAGCACGAGACTTAGAGTTTTGGAGCCCAGGCCGTGACCAAGCCTATATCGGCGTCATGATTGATGACCTCATTACACGCGGCACCCTGGAACCCTATCGCATGTTTACCAGCCGTGCCGAATATCGCTTATTGCTGCGAGAGGACAATGCCGATCAGCGACTCACTGAAAAAGGCCGCGAACTACACTTGGTTGATGATGCACGGTGGCAAAAATATTCCACTAAATGTGAAGAGCTGGCTAAAGTAAATGCCGATCTCGATGTATGTAATTTAGATCCAAGTGAACTCGATGCAGAGCAGACCGAAGCATTATTAGGTTCAAAGTTGGTCGAAAAAACCAAAGCACGAGATATGTTAAAAAGACCTAATGTCAGTTATGTCAATTTAATGAATCTCGTAGGTGTCGATACGGCAGAAATAGATGCAGCTGTCATCGAACAAATCGATATCGATGCCAAATACTCCGGCTATATCGAACGCCAGCAAGCCGAAATTGAACGCCAAAAACGCTACGAGACTATGCAAATTCCTGCTGGTCTCGATTACACCAATGTCACCAGCTTGTCATCAGAATTAAGCCAAAAACTCAGCGAGCATCGTCCCGAAACTCTGGGTCAGATGGCGCGTATATCGGGAGTTACGCCAGCAGCTTTATCGGTGTTGCGTATTTATCTTAAGAAAACACAAGTTAGCCTTGATGAAAGTGCTTAAAGATGTACTGGGGTAGCGTGGTCGCAGTTTGTAAAATGCAGCACGAAGCAATGGTGGAATAAAGTATAAATATTGGTTTTTAAATGTATAGAAAACCAGAAAATATATACATAAACAATACGCCAGTAACGAGTTTAATGTAATGCCACAACATGATTTTATAAATGGCACAGCAGGTCTTATACAAATACTCTATCGCGAATCGGATAAAGCTCTGCCAGCAGTATTGGTCTGTCACCCGCACCCACAATACGGTGGCACTATGCATAACAAAGTTACGTATCGAATTGCCAAGGCATTTTCTGATAAAGGTCATGCGGTATTGCGGTTTAATTTTCGCGGTGTAGACCTTAGTGAAGGTGAATGGGCTAATGGTGTTGGCGAGGCCGAAGATGCGCGTGCATGTATTGATTGGCTGGCAAAAAAGCATTCTCAAATTTGGTTGGCAGGTTTTTCTTTTGGTGCTTACGCGGGTCTTAAAGCCGCGCTGGGTGATACGCGTATTGTGCGGCTTTTTGCAGTGGCGCCAGCAGTTTCTTTATATGATTTTTCTTTTCTTGATAATGAGCGCCGCCCGTTAACGGTGGTGCATGGCACCGATGATGAAATCGTGCCTTATGATCAAGTTAAAACATGGGTGAACACCCCCCCTGTTGCACGCTTGCATACTATAGATGGCGCAGGACATTTCTTTCCTGGGCATATGAATGAGATGTTAGGTGCTTTACTGTCTGATCTGTCTTAGCTGATTAAATGTTGCCGGTACATTTTTATTTAAGCGGGGGCGGAATCCAGTGTTGAATATATTTTAGAAGCGACAAAAGAAGCAACCAAGGTTTCTATAAGGGTTAACGGCAGCACTACAATAAGAAACGCCCAGCCAGGCAGATTCATATTTGCCATGCCCACCCAAAAAAGAACAAAGAAGAAGCACCAGGCAACAACAGCGCTAATAATAACTGATTTAGTGTTGTTACCAAGTGTTTGTGCACATAACCAAAAAAGGAATACATATAGGCAAGTTAACAGCATATCCAAAAAACCCCAGATAACAGCTATTTTATAATTGATTGATGAGATATCAGGAACCATAGAAAGATACGTGATGGTTTTCGGTCTAACGACCAAGAAATATCGAAGGACTTCGGATAGATTCACCCATATGCTGGTGATTAGTACCACTATAATAAAGTCTTTCATTGCGGCAACAAAGGCTATTATTTAACGGGTATCAGTATTTCTGTAATAAGTTCGTCTTCAGGTGTATATTTTGGGTCGTTTAAATAGTTTTCTAAACACGGCCCGTTATTTAATTCAAAATTATTTTCGTTTAAATAGGCGAATGCTTTTTTAAACGCTGGCCAAAGTCCGAGATAAGAGCCATTGAGAATAAATTTAGCATATTTGCCAGACGGTATCTCGCCATATTTTAAAGAGCCTGCTAACGTGTCACCGCTATTATTATTTATAGTAACGGCAGCCTTGTAAAAATGTTTTTGATGGCCACTTTCGGATTCTTCAATATCGCTAATTCCTAAAAACTCAGTATCGTCTTTTATAAAATCGCTCTTGCTAATATATTTTAAAAATTGTTCCCAAACACTGGGGGCAATTTCTTCGAACGGCCCGCAGTCTTCATTATAAATAATGATTGATTGGGGTCTCGTTACGATTGACGGGTTTAGTTCAAAATCTAACTCCATTTCGATCTCCTTAACTTTAGGGCTGATGGAGAGATCTTGAACCAACTTGCGTGCGTTTTCTTTGCCAAAATTGCGAAATTCCTTGGGCGCTAAATTTGTCACGGCCTTAAATGCTTTTGTGTAGGCGCTTGAAGAGCTGTATCCTGTTGAAAAAGCGATATCTGTAATGCTTGAATCGTCTCCTCTTAATGGCTCCATGGAGGCTAATATTTTTTGTCTTCGAATAAATTCAAAAGGCGTTTCAGAGGTGTAGGCAGAAAATACCCTAACGAAGTGATACGGTGACGCACCAGATGCGCGCGCAAGAGTGGTTAAATCGATGTGTTCATGTAGATTTTCTCGGATGTATTTTTGCGCTTTGCCAAGTTGCATTCGATGAAAAGCGATTTGTTTAATACTAGGCATTATTTTTCAATCGTATTTTACCCAGAGAAAGAAGTAAACATTTGTCTTTGATTTTTATCGGTGTGCTGGCGCGAACGCGATCTAGTTTTATATTTATGTTATGGGCTTTTGTAAGGAAGACACTTTTGAGATTCCCAAATAGTTTGATGTTTCACGAATATTTATTACGACGACAATCGGAGCCAAGACAATGACCGCGGACCTATTGTCTATGGAAAAAAAACTAGCTCGGGAGCTTGCCGCGATGTCGCTGTCCGCTTCGACTGGTCAGTGCACCCAGCTTGCTCAGTATGTGGCGCTGTTGGTGAAGTGGAACCGGGTTTATAATCTCACCGCTGTGCGTGATCCCGAGCAAATGTTGAGTGAACATCTGCTCGACAGTTTGTCGCTGACACCGTATGTTAGTGGCCCGCGTTTGCTGGATGTCGGTACGGGTGGGGGCTTGCCGGGGATACCGCTGGCAATCTTGTTACCTGAGATCGGATTTTTTTTGCTGGACGCCAATGCTAAGAAGACGCGTTTTGTGCAACAGGCGGTGATTGAGCTTAAACTCAATAATGTTGAAGTCGTTTGTGCTCGTATTGAGGCTTACCATCCGCAAAATGATGTTACCCAAATTGTCAGCCGGGCGTTTTCCAGCTTGCGGCAGTTTGCTGATGGTGTATCGCATATGTGTCAGGGTGGTACAGAATTGCTGGCGATGAAGGGCAAGTACCCAACAGAAGAACTTGAAGAACTTAAGAGTATTGAGACCGAAGTGATTGAGTTAAAAATACCAGCAATTGCCGCTAAACGACACCTTGTGCGTTTTACGCCGGGTTCGCGCACCCCAAAAGTGGGCACGGGCCATGACTGAGCGTAACGCTGCAGTCTTCGCTATCGTCAACCAAAAAGGCGGTGTTGGCAAAACCACAACGACAATTAATCTTGCCGCGTCGCTGGCGGCGACACAGCGCAAGGTGCTGTTGGTCGACCTCGATGCACAGGGTAATGCCACCATGGGTAGTGGTATTGACAAGAAAGGTGTGGCGCACTCGGCGTACGATGTTTTGTTAGACGGTGTGGCAATAGCCGACGCCATGATCGACTCGCCGGACGCGGGTTATTACGTGTTGGCAGGGAATTCTGATCTGACTGCCGCTGAAGTGGGCTTGGTCACACAAGATCAACGCGAGGCCAGGTTAAAGGCGGCGTTGGCGCCTGTCCGCGAGCAGTTCGATTACATTTTGATCGATTGTCCGCCGGCGTTGAATATTTTAACGCTTAATGCGCTTGTTGCCGCCGATGGTGTCATCATCCCGATGCAGTGTGAATATTATGCTTTAGAAGGTCTTTCTGCCTTGATGGAAACGGTGGAAAATGTACGTAGCAGTCTTAATCCAACCTTGCAAATTAAGGGTTTACTGCGAACCATGTTTGACCCACGCAACAATCTCGCCAACGAGGTTTCCGATCAATTGATCGCGCATTTCGGCGATAAGGTTTATCGCACCATTGTGCCACGTAACGTACGCCTGGCTGAGGCGCCGAGCCATGGTTTACCGATTATGAATTACGATAAAAGCTCGCGCGGTGCCATAAGTTATCTGGCTTTGGCCGGCGAAATTTTACGTCGTGATGCCAAAGAGCGTAGCGATGCTCATTCACGCCAACACAGCTCGCTCTCGCATAAAACGAATACAGAGGAAGGTGATGGTAATTAAGAAAAAACGTAGCCTTGGCCGAGGTTTTGAGGCGCTGTTGGGCAATACCAATATTGCTGCGCTGGTTGATGATAAGCAGGTAGAGCAAGCGAGTGACAGTATGTTACGACACATGCCGATTGAGAGTTTGCAACCTGGTCGCTACCAGCCACGGCGTGATATGCGTGAAGAGGCTTTAGGAGCACTGGCAGAATCAATTCGTGCGCAAGGTGTGATCCAGCCCATTGTAGTGCGGCCTATCGATAGTGGTGGTTACGAAATTATCGCTGGTGAACGTCGCTGGCGTGCAGCTCAGCTCGCAAGTTTGTCTGAGGTGCCGGTGCTGATCCGTGATGTCGATGATCGTGCTGCCATAGCCATGGCTTTGATCGAAAACATCCAACGAGAAGATCTTAATCCACTGGAAGAAGCCCATTCATTACAACGGCTGATCGATGAATTTGATTTCACCCACGAACAAGCTGCGTCAGCAATAGGTCGCTCACGCAGCGCAGTGAGTAATTTGCTGCGTTTGTTAGCCCTGTCTGACGAAGTGAAGGCGTTGGTTGTGGCACGTGAAATTGAGATGGGTCACGCGCGTGCGCTGCTGGCTTTAGCACGAGAACAACAGTATGGTGTCGCCTTGCGCATCGCCAAAGAAGGTTTGTCGGTACGGGCAGCAGAAAAATTGGTGCAGCAACAGTCCAGGTCAAAGACCGCGGCGCAGCCGCCAAGGAAAGACCCGAATATCGCGCAACTTGAAACTGAGTTGTCAGAACGTATGGGTGCTGCGGTGAATATTAAGCATTCGAGCAAGGGCAAAGGCACCTTAGCTATTAGTTATAATGATCTCGATCAGCTTGAAGGTATCCTCGAGCGCTTGCGTTAGTGTAGTGTTTGATTTTGGCAAATCGAAAAATAACTTGCGTGGAAACCGCCCCGTCGCTATACTCGCCGCGGGTTTTTGAGGGTTACGCGCTTGTCTAAGTCAGGTCGTATCTCACCCCTAATGTTGGGTGTTGGTACTATGTTGACCTCGATGGTTGTGTCAGGGTTTCTTCTCGGTTATTTGACTGATCGCTGGCTGGATACGTCGCCGCTGTTTATGTTGTCATTGGGCGCCCTTGGATTCATAGGCGGTATGCTCAAGGTGTATAAGTTGCTGAGCAAGCCGGGTTAATGTGAACCCAACGACCGAGGCATTAGCCCGAAAAAATCGAACATTATTACGCTATCAGGTTTTGTTGACGGCATTAGCTGTTTTGATCTGGTGGTTATTACGAGGAAGCGACGCGGCGATCGCTGCCGGTTACGGCGGCGCCGTAACGATAATAGCAACGTTGTTACTGGGCTGGCGCATGTTGCGCGCTGGCCGCGAGACGCGGCTTGATCCTCGTAAGAGTATGCAAATTTTATACGTGGGTGCAGCAGGGCGATTTTTGCTAACTGTAGCTTTGTTTGCGTTTGGGATCGGCTATTTTAAGCTTGATCCACCGGCGATGATTGTAGGTTTTATGCTGGCTCAGCTGGCTTACATCTTTGTTGGGCTGGGTACACAGCGCGCAAGTGATTAATTTAAGTTTGAATTGAGGGTTATCTGGTGGCTTCTAGCGAGACTGAACATTCGGGCGGCGGTACCGTTGAATATATTCAGCATCACCTCACCAACTGGTGCGTCGGTGATTGTGATCCTATCACCCATAAGGCTGCGGGTTTTTGGGCGTTTCATGTCGATACCTTCGTTATCAGCTGCTTGTTAGGGCTGATGATTATTCTCGTTTCCAAGCGCCTTGGTGCCAATCTGCAAACGGGTACTCCGGGTGGTTTCCAGAATTTTGTTGAAAGCATTCTTGATTTCGTATCGCAGCAGGTAAAAGATACCTTCCCTGGTCACAACCCACTCATTGCGCCGTTAGCCCTAACCATTTTCATCTGGGTCTGGCTGATGAACGCGATGGATTTGATACCGGTTGATTTGCTGCCAGAGTTAGGCAAGCTGGTCGGAATTGAATATTTAAAAGTCGTGCCGACGACAGACTTGAATGCAACGCTGGCTATGGCGCTGGTGGTGTTTGTCCTAATTATCTTTTACAACATCAAGGTTAAAGGCCTTGGTGGTTACTTAAAGAACTTTTTGTTTCACCCGTTTGGTAAATTCTTCATCCCCGTTAACATTGTTATGAGTGCGATTGAAGAGGTCGCCAAGCCGTTAAGCCTGGCTTTGCGTCTATTTGGTAACTTGTTTGCAGGTGAGTTGGTCTTTATGTTGATCGCCCTTATCGGTGGCACGTTAACGGTCGGCTTTGTGGGTTATGCTTTCTGGTGGCCGCTGCAAGTCGTGTTAGATCTAGGTTGGCTCATCTTCCATTTATTGGTGATCACCCTGCAAGCATTTATCTTTATGGTATTGAGTATTGTCTATTTAGGCATGGCGCATACCGAAGAGCATTAGCTTTATTTTTAGAACAAYWRWKTNNAATTTKSWYSAWTYTYWWWWGRMGWWYWRKYKTAWYYARRARWTMKWSCWTKARKKYYKMMWTYMWKRSTSAWWTCWTTATTTATAATTTGTAAATAACTACCTTCTCTTAAGCCAATAACAGGTTGAGTATTAAAACTATGAAATTCTTGAATTCTTGTTTCTCTGGTTTCCCCCATATGTTTGCTTGTAGGGTCAGGATCTAAATAATGTGGATT
>NVRF01000033.1 GCA_002400775.1 Gammaproteobacteria bacterium | reverse complement strand
TTTTCAGAACTGACAAAAGCAACGACCGAAGATCAAATTGAAGCACTACTACCCTGGAATGTAGATTTGCAAGGTGGGGGTTGCTGAACGCTTACGTATCCGCCGCAACACAAGCGAAGATATTCTCCTCCGTTGGGAAGAAGAATGTTCTCTCCGGCTGCAAAACTCATGCGATGGTCGAATAGTTATTTCATGTGGTGTAAATGATACGGTAATCGAAAATGAAAGGCTTCGTGTCAGCTTTGAGGAATCTGTTGAAAATATACGAAAAATCCTTAAAGGCGCTAAAAAATACAATGTAATAATGCTTGGCCCTCCACCTATAGATGACGATACACACAATAAAAGAATAAAAGCTATTTCAGAGGCATATGAAAATGAAGCTAACCTGTTAAATGTTCCATTTATTGAGCTTTACTCCTCTCTCACTATAGATAACGCATACAAGAAAGAAATATCTGAAAATGATGGGGCTCATCCAAAGAGTAACGGGTACAAGAAAATTTCTGGTATCGTGGGCTCATCACCTCATTGGTGGTTTAATGAGCCCTAACCATCGGGTCAACCGGGACTGGCAACTACGCTGCGCTTCGTTGTCAGCCCGCCACCCAAGTCATTATATTTTTTAGAAGAAAAGGGTCTTGTAACTGATGTTGTTTCTCAGCTTGGCCCAAGGCTGTGAATTACCGTCTTCAAAATGCCCTTGCACAATTCCTGACAGCATATCAGAAAATTGAACGTTTCGATTTGAAGCGCTATCGTATGGTTCAGTAATTAAAGTCGTTGCGGCATTTTCTTCAAACCATAGTTGGGTTTGCAAATAGTCGTGCAGGCTGCTTTCACTTTCGACCTTGATGCTTCTTGGGTCTAGAGAGGTATATCAGCAATGAATAAGACCCTACCAAATTTCACTACAGAAGATGAAGAAAGGCAATTTTGGTCTAAATCAGAATCGACAGAATACATAGATTGGATCCAATCGAAAAACACTATCTTACCGAATCTTAAGCAGACAACAACAAAAACCTCTCTTAGACTACCGGAGATTATGATAGATGAACTAAAATTGTTGGCCAATAAATGTGACATTCCTTACCTATCATTGTTAAAAATATTTTTGGCTGAAAAAATTGAGTATGAACTTCGCTCTCATTTGAATTCTTAGCATAACAATTTCATACACTCCGGCAGCGTTAGGCCTAATACGCATTGCACTAATAGTCCATACTTGGTGTGCTATTAAAAGTTTAGATCAATTAATATAAACACTTGCAATATCTATAAGGAAAATTCTTATGCCGCTATCAGTCAATATTAAATCAGAGATTGTGAAGAAAATTGAGCAATATGAAGGGTGCTTTAATCATCTTTACCTGGACACCAAAGGCAAAGTTACAGTTAGTATTGGTCATCTCATACCCAATCGAAATTCGATAGCGACTGTTGCGCTATATAAATTAAAAAACAAGATACCCTTTCAACTGGCAAACCTTGCTGAGAAGCAGGCGGAATACGATAGTATCGCCAAACTACCCTATGGTCAGCGATATGGTGCAAGTAGCTTCAAGTCTCATACAACATTAATTATGAAAGACATTGACATAAACAGACAAAGGGAAAGGCACATTAATAGCTTTTACACCGAGCTAACTATCATTTATAAAAAATCTAAAGGCTACTCTGATGACTTCGATAAACTACACAAAAACGTACAGCTAGCGCTATTCGATATGATATTCAACTTGGGAGCTACGAAGATTACCGGCAGTTTCCCCAGCTTCAATAAAGCCTTAAAAGCTGAAGATTGGAAAAAAGCGGCTACTGAGTCAAACCGGCCTGATGTTAATCTCGCACGAAATAAATATGTTAAACAGTTGCTCAATACCGTACCTGTTGCAGCCAAACCAACTAATAAGCCCTAAATACTATGAAGAAATTATTCATCATTCCCCCAATTGCTGTTTTTTTACTAGCGTGCTCAACTAGTAATAATATGATTGAGGCAAGGCTATACCAGCAGCAATTTCCTGGATTTGCCTTTACAAGCAATTTGGGTGCTAATCAACCCGCACTATCCAACCATGAATATCAGTCATTAGATGCTGAAAAGCTTGTCATTAGTAGCTGCAAACAGGCTAATGGTATTGATATTTCAAAAATAGCCGACTATGACTACTTCCGTTTTAAGCTTCTTCTAGTATCGTGTAAAGCAATAGATAAGTACTCTACAGCTAGTGCCGCAAACGCTAATAACTTCCCGCTCAAACTTGACACAAGTTTTATCTCCCAGCTTCCCGCAACCATAACTCCACTGTTGAGTAAAGCTGATGCTCTTAAAAAGCAAGGCATGTCTGTTAAATCTTATGACTCCAATACTCAAATTACGCTTGAGAAAGAAAACACCTTCAAATTACTCACAAAAGAGGATGAAGTCTATTTAACATTGCTGGCTCGTGGAGATTTCACCAACGATGGGTTTGAAGACTTACTTATTCAAGCTGAATGGTACGCTCGAAACGCTCATGGCAAACATGTAGATTTGCTCATACTGAGTAGACTGGACAAGGACGGGACTGTAGAAATTGACTGGAGACTAAATAACATAGATTAATCTATGCTGATATTTAGTTTAGGGCACGTATGCAAGCTGGAAGACTGGCTGCTATTCGGTTCCATAATAAAACAGGGGAAGCCATGCTGCCACCCAAAGCCTCATACTCTAGACTTTTAGAAATGGGAAGTGCGGCCAGGAAAAAAGAAATGCCAGAAGCCATACATATTGTGGTGTGTTTCTAGTTTCATTGCGACATCTGCACATAACAACCACATGCACTCGGACAGCAAAAAGCGCCGCTCCTTCGTTGCGCTGCTTTTTGCTGCCGGTTATTTGCGACGTTGAAGCTGTAGAAAAACCCCTCTGAAATCGACAAATGATACAATGACTCTTCGCACAAGGAGTTGTGCTCATGCCAAAATATATCCCCTATAACTATGATCAACACACAATGGTTGTGATTAATTATAAAGAACAACTCCACCCAGGCACGTATGAGCACGCCATTCACTCTCTTATTGAACACAAACTCAACTTAAGTATCATTCATCCTGATTATAAAAATGATGCCGGTGGAAGACCGGCTTATGAGCCCGCTATTCTTTTTAAGATCATTCTTTTTGCTTATTCAAAAGGCATTACCTGCGCTCCGCAGGAAGTACCCTTGGGGTAGCCCGTGCTGTGCCTTGTTGCGGAACACCACAGTAGGCGCTGCATCCATCAATATAACTTTGTTGGAGTACTAGTGCCGCGTTCTATGACAACGCCAACATCTAGCGCACCGCGAATAGCCCCGCGTTTATTGATTTTCACCTTTACCCACGGCACATCGAATTCATCACGCACAATGCCAGCGACCCGCTCGGCCAAGGTTTCGACCAACTGAAATTCACTGTCGCCGACAAACTGGATCAACCGCTTGGCGACCGCTTTATAGTTCAGGGTGTCATCGATGAGGTCTGTTTCAGCGGCGCGCGCGATATCCGTACCCATCTCAAGATCAATCACAATTTCTTGTTTGATCTTGCGCTCCCAATCCCAAATACCAATTATGGTTTCGATTTTCAGTTCATTAAGGTAAATAATATCCATGAATCACTATCAGCCTTTACAAAAAACGTTTGTGCGCACTATAACGGTTTCACAATGCAGGAACCAGGTAGGGTCTGTTAACACTTGACCCCACTGTCGTGACAGGTTCCAATAGCGGCCCATGATTCCTATCGCGCTTTGCCTGCTCGCCTACTTTTTTGGTTCTATCTCCAGCGCCATTGTCTTGTGTCGTTTATCCGGTCGACCCGACCCTCGCACCCTAGGTTCCGGCAACCCGGGCGCTACCAACGTATTGCGCTTTGGTGGTAGACGGCTCGCCGCACTGGTGCTGGTCGGCGACATGCTAAAAGGCCTGTTACCTGTGCTGTTTGCCAGCTGGATCGACGGCACCACCAGCGTCATTGCAGCGGTGGCGCTATCCGGATTTCTTGGCCATTTATACCCGATATTTTTTGGCTTTCGCGGTGGCAAAGGGGTTGCCACCGGCTTTGGCGTTATTCTTGGCGCAATGTGGCCTGTCGGCTTAGCGCTACTGGCAACATGGATAATTGTGGCAGCAGTCAGCCGCATCTCTTCTCTGGGAGCGCTGACCGCAGCAATCGCCGCCCCTTTTTACGCCTGGTATCTCTCGCAACACCCTCAGTACGTCATACTGACCTTGATTATCTCAACCTTGCTAATCTGGCGCCACCGCACCAACATACAGCAGCTCTTGGCGGGCGCCGCAGACAAAACCAATCCCTCCTCTTAAATTGCTGGCTTATGTGCCAGCAAATTCAATTGACGAATCAGGCTGCTCCCAATTCACTCAAGGGCCAACGCGGCCTCACATCAATACCACTATCACTGCTCGGATTTAATTGCAGACGACGATAGCCCGCATAGGCAATCATGGCGCCATTATCAGTACAAAATTCATTCCTCGGGAAATAAACCTGCACAGCAGATTGTGCTGCATATTCGCCAAATCGTTTTCTTAATGATTGATTCGCACTAACACCACCGGCCACAACTAATTGCGTCAACCCCGTCGCCTCTAAAGCACGACGGCATTTAATAAAAAGCGTATCGACCACAGCGTCTTCAAAGGCACGCGAGATATCGCATTTGTCTTGCTCACTACCGTCTGTTGAGCGAAATGTCGTTAAGGCATGCGTCTTAAGCCCGCTAAAACTAAAATTACAACCTGGCTTAGCCGTCATCGGCCGGGGGAAACGATAGCGCTGCGGGTCGCCATCAACGGCAAGTTTTGCCAGGGCCGGGCCACCCGGATAATCAAGGCCCAACATCTTCGCTGTCTTGTCAAAGGCTTCACCAGCGGCATCGTCCACCGATTCGCCAATGATCTCGTAGTCTCCAATGCCGCCAACGCGTACTAATTGGGTATGTCCGCCAGATACCAGTAACGCAACAAAAGGAAAAGTTGGCGACTCGGCTTCAAGCATCGGTGCCAACAAATGCGCCTCCATATGGTGTATCGCCAAGGCGGGAATATCCAAGGCAAAAGCCAGGGCACGCGCAAAAGAAGCGCCGACCAATAAGGCGCCGATCAGGCCTGGCCCTGCGGTGTAGGCGATGGCGTCTATGTCCTTACGTTCACAGGCTGCCGCTGCCAACACCTCTTCAAACAGTGGCGTAATACGCCGCACGTGATCACGCGACGCCAGTTCTGGAACAACACCACCATATTCCTGGTGTAATGCAATTTGGCTGTGCAAACAATGCGCCAGCAAACCCCGGTCACTATCGTACAAAGCCAGACCGGTCTCATCACAGGATGTTTCAATGCCCAGCACTAGCACTGGCTTACTCCTTTGTCATCGCTATTGCTATCAAGCCAACGGCTTCCCTGCATATTATGTTCTTGCTTCCAAAACGGTGCCGCGTATTTTAAGTGGTGAATAATATAGCGACAGGCTTCAAAGGCGGCTTGACGATGCAAAGACCAAACCGCGACCAGCACCAACACCTCACCTGCTTCAACCTCGCCATAGCGATGCACAACCAGGCTATCGCCAATCGACCATTTACAGGCTGCGTCGTCACAAATCTTCTCAATCTCTTTTTTCGCCATCGCGTCATAGCATTCGATTGTCATCGACTGCACAGAAAAATCATCATGCAGATCGCGCACGCTGCCAACAAACGTCACTGCCGCTCCGTACTCACCAGAACGAAGTTGTTTTTTCTGGTATTTCTCAAGATGCTGATAAGGAGAAAATGCGCAGTCCAACAATAAAACTGCCACAACTAACCCCCTGTTACGGGTGGGAAAAAGGCCACCTCGTCACCATTCATAATGCGCGCATCAAACGACGCGTAATTTTGATTGATCGCAACCAGCACATTATCGGGGATATCGCGTGATGGATTCAACTGAAGCCACAGCTCAGCCACATTACAACCCGTCTCGGGCACCTGGCATTGGCTTTCAGCCTGCCCCAGACTCTCTCTTAAAGAAGCAAAATATTTTACATTAACGGGCATAACACGCTTACCGGACGCACCAGCCGTCACTTTTCCCGCCGCTTTTCTCAAGCACGCGAACGCCACCAATCACCATCGACTTGTCGACGGCCTTGCACATATCGTAGATCGTCAACAAGGCGATCTGTACCGCAGTCAGCGCCTCCATCTCAACACCCGTACGCCCACTACAACGCACCGTTGTTTGACATACTATTTGCTGCTTCGCCTCGTCAAGCTCAAAACGCACATCGACTTTGGACAGAGGCAAGGTATGGCACAAGGGAATAAGGTCCGCCGTGCGCTTGGCTGCCATGATGCCGGCAATACGCGCCACTGACAGCACATCGCCTTTCTTATGGTTGCCTGCGGCCAACAAGTCAAAAGCAATACGAGACAGAGTGATCATCCCTTCTGCTGTGGCCTGCCTGTCGGTAACGATTTTATCACCGACATCGACCATATGCGCCTCGCCTTCTTGATTAATATGGCTGAGCTTTTCCGTCATGTTTTATCCACCAATTTGCGTCATGCTGATACGCGACACAGCAACCTTCGTCACACCACGCTCACGTGCTTCAATACCGTCAATCGCTTTTGCTGTAATAGCTTCCCGAAAAAGTGACAGTAATTGTTCATCACTTGAACCATCACGCATTAAACCACGCAAGTCATAATCTGTTTCAGAATAAAGGCAGTTACGCAGCTGACCATCTGCGGTAACCCGAATACGATTACAATTACCACAAAGACTGCGTGTAAACGCCGGAATAACGGCCACCGAGCCTTGATAGCCTTTAATACGAAAGTGATGGTGCTCAGTCTCTGAGCCTGGCACCACTATCAATTCGTCATAGGCACGATGTAATGTCGCAAGGATATCTTTTGCTCGCATTAAATAATCGCCTTCACACCATAGCTGCCTGGCATCGAAAGGCATAAATTCAATAAAACGCACAGTCAATTTATGCTCGCGCGTTAACTCACAAAACTGTTGAATTTCGTCGTCATTAAAACCACGCATAACAACCACATTCACCTTGACGCTATCGAAGTCTTTTGCCAGCACCAACTCAATATTRTCAAGAGTCTGCTCAAGRCCTGTGCGTCGGGTAATGGTTTTGAARCGATCGGCTTGCAGGCTATCCAGGCTAATATTAAGCCCCGTAAGCCCRGCCTGYTYAAGATCATCAGCAACCCGATGCAGCAATAAACCATTGGTGGTGAGATAGACGCTTTCAATGCCCGGCGTATTCACCGCCGCCGCAATCAACTCAGGCAATTCTTTGCGTAAGGTCGGCTCACCGCCAGTAAAGCGCAGTTTATTAACACCGACAGACGCCAGCACCCGAATCAAGCGTAAAGTCTCATCTTTGCTCAGCAGCTTTTCTGCAGACTGGAAGGCAATACCCTGTTCCGGCATGCAATAGGTGCAACGCAAATTGCAACGTTCATTAAGAGCGATGCGCGCRTAATTAAAACGGCGGCCAAAACGATCCTCTAGCAGAGGCWGCGCATTAAGYTCGGGTTTCAGTTGCAAATTGGTCGACATTACTTGATGACACACTGAGTTATTTATCGCATTCTATCGCAGAAYAGCCACTTCTTACCGCACACATGTTGAACGACGACCAACTCTTACGCTACAGCCGCCAAATCTTGTTATCGGATATCGATATCGCCGGCCAGAAAAAGCTGTTGGCGGCACATGTACTGATTATAGGCCTCGGCGGGCTTGGCTCGCCAGTCGCCATGTATTTAGCCGGTGCCGGTATCGGACGCTTAAGCCTGGCTGACTTTGACAGTGTTGATATCAGTAATCTGCATAGACAAATCGCCCACGGCACAAATGATATCGGCACCAATAAAGCGCATTCAGCCAAGGCCACTGCGTCTAACATTAACCCTGACATTGAGATTAACTGCATCGACCAACGCATCGATGAGCAGGCACTATTACGCTACGTGCTGAATGAACAGGTCGATGYCATGGTCGATGCCACCGACAATTTCGCCAGCCGCCACGCAATCAATCGCATTTCTCTTGCCAGTAAAACTCCGCTCGTCTCGGGCGCTGCCATCCGTATGGAGGGCCARATCAGCGTGTTTGATCCRCGCCGTAATGACAGCCCCTGCTATGCCTGCCTTTATTCAGAAGCAGGAGGTGACGCTGAAAGTTGCTCTCAAACCGGCGTAATTGGCCCGGTCGTAGGCACCATTGCAAGCCTGCAAGCGCTGGAGACACTAAAACTTATCATCGATTTTGGTGCGAACCTGGTCGGCCGCCTAGTCATATTCGACGCCAAACATGTCGAATGGCGTACGCTCAAACTAAAAAAAGACCCCCTATGCCCAGTTTGCGCTAAAAAAGCCTCTTAATTTGCAGCTAATTTAGCCGCTAACGACAATAGAAATTGCATCTGCGCGCGAAACGCTTATAATTGCTGGTTTTTCCGTGGCCATACCATGGAACCAGCATATTGAATAGCCAGGAACAGAGTATCTATGCCATCAGTCCGAATGAAAGAAAACGAACCATTTGAAGTCGCCATGCGTCGTTTCAAGCGCACCTGCGAGAAAGCCGGCACCTTATCCGAGATCCGTCGTCGCGAGTTTTACGAAAAGCCTACTTCAGTTCGCAAGCGTAAAGCTGCTGCTGCCGTTAAGCGTCACGCCAAAAAATCCGACCGTGAATTAGCGCGTCGCGTTCGTTTGTATTGATCATATCCTGACTCCTGTCACGATGTCTGCCCTTAAAGAGCGCATCACCGAAGACATGAAGACCGCTATGCGCGCTAAAGATAAAGCGCGTCTTGGTGTGATCCGCATGGCTTTGGCCGCAATCAAACAACGTGAAGTTGATGAGCGTATCGCTCTCGATGACACACAGATCACCGCTATCATCGATAAAATGATCAAACAGCGCCGCGACTCTTTCTCGCAGTTTGAAGATGCCGGCCGTGACGAATTGGCGGCAATAGAAACTGCCGAAATTGCAGTGCTGCAAGACTATATGCCACCAGCCATGAGCGACAACGATATCGCTGCTGCTATTGATAAAGCCATTGCCGATACCGGCGCCGGCTCAATAAAAGATATGGGCAAAGTAATGAGCCTGCTCAAACCACAGCTTCAGGGCCGCGCAGACCTCGGTGCTGTCGGCAGCACGATCAAGCAGAAACTGACCGCGCTGTAAGCCTCGCCAACGCCATAAAAAAGCAAATTTTAATTTTCCTGGCTGACAGCCAGGCGCCTGCAACATAAAATCACCTTATGGCCGGCAAAATTCCTCAACAGTTTATCGATGACATCCTGGCTCGCTCAGATATTGTCGAACTTATTGATACGCGCGTACCGCTCAAAAAAGCCGGCAAAGACTTTCAGGCCTGCTGCCCGTTCCATGATGAAAAAACGCCCTCATTTACCGTTAGCCAAACCAAACAGTTTTATCACTGCTTTGGCTGTGGCGCGCACGGTACCGCTCTCGGCTTCCTCATGGAATATGACAATCTTGACTTTGTCGAGGCAGTACAAGAACTCGCCGACAGCTTGAGTCTTGAGGTGCCGCGCGAAGATGGCGGCACGCTGCAACGGCCATCGATCGACACCAAGGCACTGTTTGCCCTAACCGAACAAGCCAACCGTTTCTATCAAAAACAATTACGTGAACAYCCRCWRAAACAACAAGCTGTCGACTATCTAAAGGCKCGCGGGCTAAGCGGACAGATTGCAGCACGCTTCGACCTTGGTTTTTGCGCAGATGAGTGGCGTGCCATCCAAAACGCACTAGGCAAAGAGGATCACGCGCGCAGCCAGCTCGTTGAAGTAGGTCTGCTGATAAAAAAAAGTGCGAACGATTATTACGACCGCTTTCGTAACCGCATCATGTTTCCAATTCGCGACCTGCGTGGACGCGTCCTTGGTTTTGGCGGACGCGTACTCGGCGATGACACACCAAAATACCTGAACTCGCCAGAAACACCCTTGTTTCATAAAGGCAAAGAGCTTTACGGTTTTTACGAAGCCTGCCAGAGCAATCGCAACCTTAATCGCGTCCTGGTGGTCGAAGGTTATATGGATGTGGTCGCRCTGGCACAATACGGCATCACGTACGCAGTGGCTACGTTAGGCACCGCCACCAGCGTCGAACATATCGAACGCTTATTTCGAAAAGTGGATGACATCGTATTTTGCTTTGACGGTGATCGAGCTGGTCGCGACGCTGCCTGGCGCGCCCTGGAGAACGCCCTACCCACCCTGCGTGACGGCCGCCAAATACGTTTTCTATTTTTACCTGATGGCGAAGACCCTGACACACTCGTGCGCAAAGAAGGCAACGAACGCTTTACTCGACGTATCGCACAAGCCAACACCTTGTCACAATATCTATTTGATCATCTTGACCAGGACACTGACACAAGCTCTATCGACGGTCGTGCGCGGGTGGTCGAAGCAGCCAAACCACTGTTAAAAAAATTACCCGTCGGCACATTTCAACAAATGATGATCGCCGAGCTGGCACAGCGCACGCGCATCGACGTTAATCTACTAAGCATCGACATCAGCGGCAATGCAGCCAAACCTGTGCCGACGACCCGCCGCGCCATRCCAAACACCACGCAGCGCGGCCCCTCYCTCGTACGTAAAGCAATTACCGCSCTGTTACACCGCCCCGATCTCGCCGCCACTGCTGTAAATTGCCAATGGCTGCGCGATATTGACCAGGCCGGTGYATTTTTATTGCTCGATCTGCTTGAACTCTTGCATCAACACCCCCATCTCAGTACAGGTGGTATTTTAGAGCACTGGCGCGACACCGAAAACGGTCARCTTTTGTCCAAACTCGCGGCGCAACCCATATTGATAGACAGCGATGCGCTGGCGACAGAATGGGATGAAACGCTTAATCGGCTACATAGCGTTGCCGGGGAAGCGCAACTTGAGAGACTTGAAGAGCGCGATCGTCTCGGCATCGCAAACGCTGACGAAAAAACCGAGCTCAAGAGACGCTATCAAGAGCTGGGGCAACGCCAAACGCGAGACTAAACTACCCAGACGGCTATAATATCAGGTATAATTGACGGTTCTATTTTTCAAACTTACCAAACCAAGGTACGCTCCCCGATGGATGCCCAACAGCAGCAATCCCAACTTAAGCTATTGATTTCCAAAGGAAAGGATCAGGGTTACCTGACCTACCGTGAAGTTAACGATCATCTTCCTGACACCATTGTTGATCCGGAACAGATCGAAGACATCGTTAATATGATCAATGACATGGGCATTGAGGTGCATGAAGTCGCGCCTGATGCAGACAGCCTCATCATGAAGGATGCGGTTGACGAAGACAGCGCAGAAGAAGCCGCCGCTGCACTAGCCATCGTTGATAGTGAATTTGGCCGCACCACGGATCCCGTTCGTATGTACATGCGCGAAATGGGAACCGTCGAATTGCTGACTCGTCAAGGCGAAATTCGTATTGCCAAGCGCATTGAGGCAGGCCTGTCACAAATGATGTCGGCGCTAGCGACCTTCCCCGCGACCATTCAAACCTTACTGGATGACTACGCTCTTTATAATAATGGAGAAAAGCGTCTGACAGATATCATTGTCGGCTTTCTTACTGATGAAGATCTCGATACCGACGCCATTCCTAAACCCGCAGCAGCTCGTACCGCTGAGGACAAAGAAGACGACGAGGAAGAAAAAGACACCGGCCCCGATCCAGTGCAAGCCGCCGAGTACTTTACGAAACTGAGCAAACTGTTTGATAAAGTACAAAAAGCACGCAGCAAACACGGCAAAGATCATAAAACCACCATCAGCGCCATTAGTGAGCTTGATGACTGCTTTAAACGCTTCAAGCTGATACCAAAGCTATCTGCACGCCTGATCGTCGCCCTGCGTAAAGTTATTAATATCATTCGCGAACATGAACGCAACATCATGAATCTCTGCATTAACGAAGCACGCATGCCGCGTAAAGCGTTTGTTACCAGCTTCCCTGACAACGAAACCGACCTCAAATGGCTGGATCGTGAAATTGCATCGGGCGCCAAATATTCTGAAGTGCTAAAAGTACATAAAGACATCATTCTGCACGAACAAGCGCAGTTGGCCGAACTTGAGAAGAAATGGAATTTCTGCATTAGCGAGATCAAAGAAATCAATCGAAAAATGTCGATTGGTGAGGCTAAAGCACGTCGTGCAAAAAAAGAAATGATCGAAGCAAACTTGCGTCTCGTCATCTCTATTGCCAAAAAATATACCAACCGTGGCCTACAATTCCTCGACTTGATCCAGGAAGGTAACGTTGGCCTGATGAAAGCCGTCGACAAATTTGAATACCGTCGCGGTTATAAATTCTCAACCTATGCCACCTGGTGGATTCGCCAGGCAATTACACGGTCTATCGCCGACCAGGCACGCACCATCCGTATTCCGGTGCACATGATCGAGACCATCAACAAGCTAAACCGCATCTCCCGTCAAATGCTACAAGAGATGGGTCGTGAAGCAACACCGGAAGAACTGGCCGAACGTATGGAAATGCCAGAAGATAAAGTACGTAAAGTTCTTAAAATTGCCAAAGAACCCATATCAATGGAAACACCCATTGGTGATGATGAAGATTCACACCTCGGTGATTTTATTGAAGACGGTAACGTGATGTCACCTCCAGAAGCAGCAACCTTTGAAGGGCTGCGCGAGCAAACGCAAAACGTACTCGAAAGCCTCACCGCACGTGAAGCAAAAGTGCTGCGCATGCGTTTTGGTATCGGCATGAACACCGATCACACACTTGAAGAGGTGGGCAAACAATTTGATGTAACACGCGAACGTATCCGTCAAATTGAAGCCAAAGCCCTACGCAAACTACGCCACCCTACTCGCTCAGAGCGCTTACGCAGCTTCCTCGATAGTGACAACCCTCCAGGCAGTGGCTCTTAAGCAAAACGCCGCCTTGGGCGACGCCGGCCTCGTTTTGGGCCGCTAGAACAGAGGACTCATAATCTACGAGTCCTTGTAGTACAATGTGAAAGGTTAGTCCATACGGGCCCTTAGCTCAGTTGGTTAGAGCAAACGACTCATAATCGTTAGGTCCACAGTTCAAGTCTGTGAGGGCCCACCATATCCACCAGCCACGCGGGTTTCCGCGTGGCTGGTTTCTCCAAAACCATCGTTCCTACCAGGTTTTTTCTGGTCAATAGTAGAATACTTCAGACAGACCTTATCTGATCTATAAAACCCGCTTCCTCAATCCACGCAGTTAAGTAAAAAATCCAAAACAGACTTCCCACGAAAGAATTGGCTGAGTGTTTACAGAACTACGGGAAGCCCAAGGCACTTAGCTGAGCCTCTGAAGTTTCGGAAGAAAACCAAATCTATGGATAATAGGTTTTATCGTCCCACTCATCCTGGCACCCCTATTGCCTCATCTTTTAATAGTATCAATAGCATCTGCACACCACCACAATAACGTAAACCAAATACCTTAGTGACTTTCAATATCAATTATTAACTCCACTGCTCGCAGTTCTCAGTGGAGATAAAACAATCCCTTGATTGCAAATTCAAATTCTATACAGCCCATCAGTTATTCATTTTTAACGACAAATTAGCCTGATTGAGCATCATGGTTGACCAATCAGGTGTCTTTAAGTATAGAAACTAAAGTCTTCAGGGGTTTCTCTGGCAAATATCTGGTTCTTATTACGACACAGGCGATGATTCAGGCGCGAGCGGAGCTAGAAGTTATACCATGGTACAAACGAACAACAAGAAAACCAGCCTGCTCGGTTTTACTTTTGTTTTAGAAGAGTAGCGATATAATCGCTTGATGCGTCCTCGTTTCGTGCGAATAGACACCAGAACATCAATGATCACCGTCAGGAATTTTATGCATTTTAAAAAAATTTTGTGTGCGCTGATTCAGCGTCGCGTAACTGGAATGGCACGCGTCGCCACCGGTATCATTTTTGCCGTCGCCGCAGTTCACTCACCTCAGCCTCTAGCCGTTGAAGAAGACGTGCAGGCCTGGTTTGCCACATTCGCGACGAAAGCCCTCGATGATCGCTGGATTGCTTACATGGAAGTTCAGGGTCGATTTGGCGATGATATTGGCCGACTTTCACAAACTTTATTACGGCCCGCTGTCGGTTATCGGCTGTCGTCGAACATGAGTATTTGGGCCGGCTATGGCTACATTGAGACTGAACGTGTCAACGCCGACGATATTCAAGAGCATCGTATCTGGCAGCAAGCACTCTGGAATGCTGGCGAGGTTTTTGGCGCAGCCGTCACGTCACGCACCCGACTTGAGCAACGTTTGATCGAGAGCGCCGACGATACGGGCTGGCGCTTACGTCAATTCGTCAAATTCTCACGGCCATTTGAAAACAATGTTGATTTGAATGCAGTAACTTACGTTGAAGGGTTTTTCGCTTTAAATGATACGGACTGGGGCGCCGAAGCGGGGTTCGATCAGCTCAGACTATTCGCGGGCATTGGTCGTGAAATTGCGCGTGGCGTCCGCTTTGAGGGGGGCTATCTTAATCAGTATATCCGCTCGCCTCGCGGCAGCGACAGGGCCAACCATATTTTGTCGATTAACTTCTTTCTGGATTTTTAGACACCTGATCTCCGAAAAAAAGCAAATCCGTCTTTCTTGCTTGCTAACAAAGATCAGAGCCTACTTTAAGTTCGCTGCTTGAAAGGTCAAAGATCAATGGCGGCCAATCAAGAGCCAACAGATACCCATTTGGGAAGGTAGGCCAATTAATTGAAATACATGTAGTACAATGCTATGTTCATTATTTGGCTGGCCACTTGACAATGGGTATACGATTCCTCCTTAAGGTTATGGTTTCGTTCATTCTTGTTAACCCAACATTGGCGATAAAAAGTAAGCCTACTGTTTTAGGCGACCTTATTTTACAGAGTTAGTTTTTCTGATAAATAAAGACGCCGCTCATGGAAAGATACGAAGAGGGTTCTCGGCATGAAAAGAGCTGCAATGTTACTTGTTATTTACTCGTTTACGAGCGCAGTGATCGCAAGTGATGCAAATTTACCTTTGACGATTAATGGCCTCACCTATTCCGCTGTGCTGACCAAAAATTCTGCATTGATGAGCAGAATATCGACACAATTAGGGGAAGATAATGCCGGGGAGCACTATCGTGGAAAGCTGGAGTCAGTTCCGAATAGTTGGGTACGGGCATCAAAAATTGAGGGCGAATGGCAGGGTGTTGCTTCCCTATATGGTGAATTATATGTGATTGCCCAGCCTACCAATACACTGGCGCTACAATCTGAAAAAACTTCGAGTGTTATAACACCGGCAACAGCGCTAACTGATTATTCAGACGACATGGGTAATTGCGGGGTAGAACACAACGTTGCTGCGCCGACATCTACTCCGTCATCTGCCCTGGCATCCACTCCAGCATCCAATCAGTCGATTGCGTCTATTGCCGAAGCCGGGGTAGTCACTCAAGAGCAGATTGCAGCCTTTTGTGGGAATCAGATAGATGGTATCTGTCTATTGCCAGAGCTGGAGTTTGTCTTCGATCTTTCATTTCAATCACTATTTGGCAACAATGCCGCAGCGCAGGCCAGATCGCTAATCAATATCGCCGAAGGTTTTTATCGCATGGATCGTACAGAACCAGACGATAACAACGGTTTCAATATGGCATTTGACACCATCACGGTAGAGTTTCTGACTTCTGAACTATTTAGCACAAGCACTAATCCAAACATCCTGATCCAGGATGTACAAAACAAAAAAACCATTGGCGAGGTTCCCTTTCTAAAAAACAATCGAGCCTTGCTGCATCTTGTCACTGCGCGCCAGTTTGATGGCGGCACGGTTGGTATCGCCGGCCTGGACGCTTTTTGCCGAACCAATGGTGGCTCAGCGGTGACAACCGTGATCGGTAATGGCAATAACAGAACCCCTCTAACAGCTGTAGTGCTGGCACATGAAACCGCACACTACCTGGGTGTTTTACACGACTCTAACCCTAATACAACATGCCCTTCCGCTTCGCATATCATGTCGCCTTCAATAAATATTAATGCGTCGGGCTTTTCATCATGTTCGGTCACTGACATGGAAAATGCGATTGATAGCAGACCATCGGCCTCATTAGCGGCCTGTTTTAATTTTCCGGCAGATATCAGCCTATCAAATAACACTACACCAAGAGAAGTTATTGCCGGTGGTAGATTCAGTAGCTCCCATCAAGTCTCTGTTGAGTCCGGATTTCAATCGGTAGACCGAATTATCTTAACAGGCACTTCAAACCAGGGAGCCAGGTTTGCTGCTGTAAGCGTAAATGGTAATGCCTGTGCCATAGAACCTAATGGAGGTAATGAGAACGCAGGCTATAGTTGTACAGTCAATAACCCTGGTACAGAGCTAACCGTTAATATTGATGCAGATGCCACAGGTGATAATGAGCGCATTGTATTCAACCACAGCGCCAGGATAACGACTACTGATATTGTTGATGTGTTATTAAATAACAACAGCCTTACTACGACTATATCTGTATCTGACCCACCGCCTACACCTGTGCCTGTGCCTGTGCCTGTGCCAACCGTACCGGAATCACCATCAGACGATACACCGAACGATTCTGTTCCACCCGCTGACCGCGAAGGTGAAGAAAGCTCCACTGGCGGCGGCGGTGGCAACCTGGGTTGGCCATGGCTGTTGGGATTAACATTATTACTGTTCCGCCGTGTACGTTTTAAACCTGCATAGCATGATGATACGTCGCGGCACTGCGTTATTATTTGTGATCATCGCCTTGGCTTCATGCTCTGGCTTGGCGCAAGAAACGCATGTAAAATTACCGAGCGATAATTACCACGATAATCTGCAACGATGGCAGCAAGCTGGTTGGCAGGATTATGATATCAGTTACCAGCGCCAGTGTTTTTGTTTGCCAGAACACCTTAGGCCTCTACGCGTAGAGCTTAGGCGAGGCAAGATAACTAATGCCGTATACGCCGACGATGGCAGCGCCTTAGACCCTGAGATAAATTACTGGCTGAAATCAGTTGATGACTGGTTTGAACTCATTAGCGAGGCAATACTCCTTCCGGCAGCCGAGATCCAGGTTAGTTATGATGAGAAACTTGGCTTTCCTGTCTCCATATTTATTGATTACCACAAACGCATAGCAGATGACGAAATAATGGTGCGCGATATTCATGTTATCAAGCGATAGCGCACGTTAATAACAAAAATCTTGTCACTTGCAGAGCATCGGGCGAACAATATTAACGGGACTTCGAAGCACTTCCAAGGCTAGATAACCAGACACTATGATTTGCAGATTCCACCCCTGTACCAACCCATCATAATTAAAATTAGCGCCCATAATTTTTATAGGCTTTATTCGCGAGAATAGACCACGACATAGGGATCAACCGACCCCGGACATTGAGTTTCAGTCGAGCCGTCTACTAAACGCCAGTAAGCACTATTGGCATAAGCAATGATCTGACCGCCCTCTTTGCCAAAACAACTTGCTGCTAAACGATCACGCACCAGCAGATGCCGATGAGGTTTTTCTTTAAGCCATGCCACGGCATCTTGAATCTCAATCTCGTCACTTCGACTGTAACCAAAATGGCTTATTGGACGTTTTGCTTGCAGCAGGTATGCTCCCGGTAATCTACGATAGCCAATTCATCATTGGGCGGCAACACTGCTTCGACGCTCTCCATAAAGTATTTCCCAGAGCGTGAGGCGTCTATCAAAGGTCCCAACCCTAAACTCACAAACAACCAAAAAAATAAAATAAAACCACTTAAGACATAAACACCACGCGACGCCTTCATAGCAATAACACCAATCAGCGCTAAAGCGGAAAACGCCATCAAACTAACACACAGATACTAAACCATCTGCGGGTCTATTGACCTGACCAATTTTGAATCATTCCACATTAAATAAGTGACAGCCGCTAACAACGTAATTGCAATCGAAAAGAGGTACAAGAGGGGTCAAGTATCATATACACGCTGTATCCGATGTCGTGCGTGCCCCCGATTCATGACATGGTAGCAGGCATCTTCATACTCAAGATGATACTCTTGCTTTCGAATGGGTCTTGGCATAAAAATGAACACTATCTATTTTTTATAGATCAGTCAATATGATACTTGACCCCTTTGTTTTCACACCAAGAGTGTCCCAATTGGATAGTCTCTCATTAGAGAATCAAACAATCGCTCTGTTTGCTCTTCCTTCCAGACAAAGTTCCTCTGGATATTGGGCAACCAAAAGCCACCGTCTGTAGCATCTTCCCTATTTAGTTGGTTTGTTATTTTCCTAATCGTGGTGGTTTGGTTCTTCATCGTTTTCCTTCGGCCTATATTATTTACACATAACGCCATGCTCAGTGGCTGCCCGAAGGGGCATTTTTTTGTGTAACATGGAGCTTGCGACATACACAAAAAAATGACGCTTCGGGCAGTCCACTGGAGCTATTTGTTATGCATAATTTACAATTTATACTCACTGTTCGGCTCAACGCAAAAAACCATATCAAGATATTTTACAGAATTTAATACCGGTTTTTGCTACGCATAGTTTCTATGAAGGTTTTTAAACACTGACTCTGGATCAGCTTTAACAAGCCTTAACAAGACCTTTGCCGGGCCCGTTGGATGGCGATGCCCCTGCTCCCAATTTTGAATAGTTCGCATACTGACACCGATTAACCTTGCAAACTTTGATTGAGAAAAACCAATGCACTCTCGAATAGCTTTAACATTGGGTTCTTCATACTCATAGCTGCGTGAGGCTTGATGCTTTCCGCGCATTATTTTTCCAGCTTCCTGTACGCTGGAAAGTAATTCATTAAATTGCTCATTATTCATTTTCGAACTCCAATTTAACAGCTTTTCTCAATATTGATAATTGCTCTTTGGTTAAGTCACTATATTCATTCTTCGAATACCCGAACAGCATATAAATTTGATCTCTACTTTTCGCCCAATAATAGATTAGACGAGAACCTCCGCGTTTACCTCTGCCGCTTCCACTCCAGCGTACTTTACGAATACCCCCGCTTCCTTGCATTACTTTTCCCATGTCCGGTGTAGCAATCAGTGTATTTTGAAAATCCCGATAACTTTCATCATCCATAAGGGCTTTGATTTGCTTCGTGAAGATAGAGGTTTCAATAATGACCATACAATAAATTATACGTCGATGACGTAGAATGTCAATCTGTATTTGGAAAAACTTCTTTTATGCATAACGTTTTGCGTAACCTGCCGTTTTACCCAGAACGAAGTGTCGGGTAAAACGGTCAGTGTTAACGCATTTGGTACGCCCGGCATGGGCATAAACTAATAGGGTGAAAGTCCCTTGTAGGAGGATCACCGTAAATAACATGACTGTTATTTAACGCTAACTACTA
>NVRF01000032.1 GCA_002400775.1 Gammaproteobacteria bacterium | reverse complement strand
ATCGGTGCAGTTCCTACGGTTAGATTAAATGTTTCGCAACATCATCGTACCTAAATTAGGTGATTTTAGAAATTGCACTTATTGTATGAATTCGCGAACCCTCATAACTCAATATCTTGCTAGATAAAGGGTTATTTTCATCTGCACTATTGCCTTCTCGGAAATATATATGCGCCTGCCTAACCGCTTCATTTCATCCCTCTGTATTTTGGCTTGAATCTATAAACTAAACTTATTCTCATCAAAAGCAAAGATCAATTTTTGAAGTTAGAATAGTGCTGATAACGATAGGCCAAATTTATTCATATCACTTATGCCATCAACAGCATTACTCCTTGGGCTTGATAAACTTTAGTGTAAAGCGGTCACTCTCCCCTATCGCCAGGTATTGATCGCGATCTTTATCTTGCAGTTTTAATGATGGTGGTAATGTCCAGACACCTTTGGGGTGGTCTTTAGTGTCTTTTGGATTTGCGTTAATCTCTGAACTGCCAACAACTTTGAAACCGGCTTTTTCAGCGAGCTTTACGGCGTAGTCTTGATTGACATAGCCTGAGTCTGCTTTTGGGTCTTGCGGAGTTTCAAGCCTACCACGATGTTCTACCACACCGAGAATGCCACCCGGCTTTAATGCTGTGTATATCGCGTTGTAAACGTCGTCGGTATAACCGCCACTCATCCAGTTATGGATGTTACGAAATGTCAGCACCCTATCTACAGAGCCAGGCGGTGCGATGGCTGTTTTTTCCGGAGGCGCGAGGACGGTGATATTGACTTTGCTATACACCTCGTTGGAGTTCATTTTTTCTTCAAAGTATTTTGCATTTTTTTGAAAATATTCGATGGGGGAATCAGGATCAAATCCTGCCGCATAGAAAGTGCCTTTGTCTTTTAACAAAGGAGCCAATATTTCGGTATACCAACCGCCACCGGGTGAGATTTCAACAACAGTCATATCATGACTTATATCAAAAAAGGATAGTGTCTCTGAAGGATGCCGGTATTTATCACGCGCTTTATTGGCATCGGACCGGTGCTCACCAGCAAGAATAATTGCCAATGTTGCTTTGGTCTCAGCATCAGCAATAGCTGACGCGCTGAACATTATTGCCAACATGATGACTAATGGTATAAGGATGGTTACGGTTTTTCTATATCTGCTATGAGTCATTTTTTTCATCGCTCTATTTTCTATATAAGGAAGGCCGACCATAAAAATAGTCAGGTAGATTGGCATGCACGTCACGATGGTATTATAGCGCTAGTATACGCGATTGCTGCCTATGCTCTGCCGCTGTTTCGGTATAGAGCGATTGAAGCCTGATATGGTAAAGATATGCTTTGATGTTGAGAATTTCAGTCCTTATTTGAACCGAATAAGGCTGAACCCCAACGGATTTTAAGAAAAAATATCGGTGTCCCGGAAGTTATATACCCGGGACACCGCTCATGCATTTTTAATTAGAAATCTTCAGATATTTCTTGTCCACTAACATGGCGTAACCACCAATCACTTGGTGACACAGGGTTTCCGTTACTATCAAGCACAGATAAGGACGGGCAGCTCCCCGCTTCGCCCGATATCGTAATCAAATCGCCATCAAAAGACTTGAACTTGGTTTCCACGGCATCACCATAAGTTGGCGATTGCTCTAAAAGAATGCCCACAGCAATACGCTCACCCATTCTTATCGAGTCATAGTAGTCTGAATAGTAATGCACCCCCGCCATATTTCGCCCAATTGAAATATTAGCTACCAGTTTGTCGAGCTCGCCTTGAATGGTTAATTTTTTCTTAAATTTAGTGTCCTTTACAAGTCGCGACCCATCACTGTTCGGAACAAAAACAATTGGCTGTCCATCTGGTGTGCAGAGTGGACGTTCTACTCCACTATCGCAATCTTCATACATTTCAAAAAATGCTTTTAGCATTGTTACACAACCACCGGCGACAGTGGCGTGCCCTGCACCATAAGATGGATGCATGGGTGAACCTTCCGGAAATGCCATAGGCAGCAAGAGATTACGTTGTTCAAATTCCGTTGCGTCAACAGGCTCTCCTTCTTCTTTTTCGGGCAGACAATCTTCTGAACAATCTCTTGAACAATCGAGGTTGCGTGCTCCTGATAATTCATTTTGTGCATGATTGTGCTTTATAATAGCGTCGCGGATAACTTCCGGAATTTCATTCAATAGACCATTAAAAGCAGCGCCAGCACAGCCAAGTTTTTCATCCAAGCCCAGGCTCGCCAGCGTTAGCCGGCCGGCCAATGCTTCAGGTCGCCCACGCCGATGGTAGTTAAATTTCTGGCGGCGTACAGCTTTGAGACAACGTGTGGCAACCTCGGTGACAAGCGAAAGAATATGTGGCCCACCAAACGTTACAAAAGCATCGCGATGGCCGGAAGGACTAGGCTCGGGGAAACCTTTTGATGCAGGAACCTGTAAACCAAGCAAGATTAAACCCGCATTGAGATATGCCTCATATAAAGCATCGTAATGTACATAGGTGACTAAATCTCTGGGAGTGGTAATAAACCGTCGCTTTTCTTCAAATTGATCAGCGCCTCTAAAATCAGCCCCATTCTGCACGTCAAGCCAGGAACACCAATCGGTCATATAATCAACACAATTTTCATGGGTCAATGTGCGTTGATCAATAATTAAAGAACCATACTGAATAAAGCCATCCTGCAAATCAAAACTTGCATCAGTACCAGGAAAGCTGGATTTACCGTCACCTTTGCAGGCAAGTGATTGTGTGCCTATTAACATAAACTGCGAGATATACGGCCCAATCAAGGCGCCTTTAGTCGAACCACGAAAAATCGTAGCTGGTGTTAATTTTCCATTTAGAGACTGCGTGCGCGCAAATCGTCGATTACGTTCAAAGCGATTTAGGTTTGTCTCGTCTGTATTATGTGGTGTTGATGAAATGGGGTTTTTGCCTGAATAAAATGGCATTTTGTTAAGCAGATGAACAATTCTCTCTGCTGACAATTGAGCCTTCCCCGGGTTTTTCCTGGAAACACAAAGACGTTGATCGCCACCATCACAGATGACAGTAAACGGAACGTCTCGTAATATGGCTAACGCATAGACCTCAGTCATTTCTGCAGTCAGTTCGCTAGAACCAACCCGCGGCGCAGGCGCCATACCTACCGCACCGGCATCTGGCCCTTGAAGTTCAAAAACGTGCCCGGATCGGGGGCTTTCCCAACCACGCCAATTTGGTGTTTGGGCTGTTGCGTCATCAGCATCACATATTCTTGTGAATTTACAATTGTATATGACCTCTCGCGTGCGTGCTGTTTGAACATGTTTTTCAAAAAGATTGCGGTCGGGTGAGTTGATTGCCTCAACGAAACAGCGATAGTCTTCAGGAAAACCAAGGAGGCCACACTTGTCGTGTAAAAGTCCCTTAGTGAAATTTGCCGGATATTGCGGCCCGTGGTCCGACTCTTCGTTATTCGTTCGAGTGAGTGCTTGCGGTTGTAGCCGTGAAATCTCAGTCGCTAGGTCTCGAAATACCTTTGCTTGTCTGCTGCGCTCTGAGCCTGCTGGATCTGGCTCTGAAAATAGTAGTTTCATATATTCCCTCCTTGGGAAGTTCTTACTAATCATGATTTAGTTAGATGCTTCTTAATGTTTAATACTGCGCCGAATATACTAAGGCAATTGAAACATTTTTTATATAGAAATTTTGTGCAAAAATAACCAACTCATGCTGCCAATTCGCCATCAATCTATAGACGTAAACTTTTACGTCAAGAGGGTCTATATAATATTTCTACTGGCATGATTTTTGACTAAAAAAATACAGATTAGCTTAATCCTGAAACCAGGCATAAAAAAAGGCCAGTCATCGACTGGCCTTTTGATTTAACGCTGGCGTTCATAAAAACGCCTGATATATGCCTAACTAATAAACGCTATTGCCACTTTTTTTATGTATGACTAGCATAAAAATTATTACTGCGTACGGGTAATAACGATTCTGGCAGCCGGGTTATCCCAACGATCAGCTTCTGTCAAGACTGAAGTGCTCAGCCCTTCTGCACTGGCATCAGTGCTGTTGGCTGATGTCACCACACCCGGATGAAAATGCACCTGATCAAGCAAATCGTCGCGCAGTACGTTAAAGCCTTCTGCTAAACCACTAGCACCTTGGGCTGCCGGGCCAGGCATGGTGTCAGCGGTTTCGGTGTTAGCTTCTGTGCCTGAATCCCAGGTGGGTGCGTCGAAGCTCATGCTTGAACCAATAGCGAGGTTGCTTACATCGATGGCATTAACAGCAGTGAATGCATCATTGGTATCTACCAGCATAGTCATAACGGTTAGACGTAAATTAGCCGCATTGGCAGTAGGGATACTAACCGTCTCGACATTACCAATAGTACTTGGGCCGACACCGGCACCTTCTATTGATACAAGATGCTCGCTGGCAGCAGCAGCTTCACTTAATGCTATAGTTGGGCTGCCGCCTTCTGCCAGTTGTTCTACCCCGACAGAAGCTGCTTCGCCATCAATGAAACTGTTAAACCCCGGTTCATGCAGTATGATCGCAGCAGGTGCAAAAGGCTGGCTATGAGTCAGATTTGTAATCTGCACGGTATAACTGGCTGTCGTTGACTCTACAGGGTTTGCAGCAGATCCACCGCTGCTTCCGCCACAAGCTGTGAGCAATGCTGCGGTCAGGGGCAGTATGCTGAGTTTTAATGTGTGTGCTTTCATCTAATCCCCCCAATTCCTATTGCGGAACAACGATGGTGATGCGCGCAACCGGGTTCAACCAACGGTGTACACGGGAATCAAGATCACTGGCACCGCCGGCGGCATCTGTATCGCCAAGAACATTGCGGTGAATGTGCACAGGGCCGTCAGTGCCATCGACAATAGTGCTTCCAGAAGCCTGTACGGCAACACCGGTGCTGCCAATGCCTAAGTCGGCAACTCTGGTTGGAACGTCGCCACCCGCGACACCGGGCACAGCATATCCGCCAAGAGGTAAACCTGTGACGTCTTCAGTGATATCAGTACGCGCACTATTGAGCTCGTCGTTAAGTTCGGTTCCTGCATCGAAGGCGTCTAACAAATAGGTATAGGTGCCTGGTTCAGTTGGAATGCGGATGCTATCGAGGCCGGCAAAGGCGTCATTGGTTGGAATCAACATGGTTGCCAATGACAAAAACTCAAAATCACCAGAATCGAAGGCGTAGTCAGCCGACGTAGTAGAAGGCGCTAATGGGCCACCAAAACGTTGCCAATTATTAGTAGGGTTGCTTACCAGCGCTCCGGCAGAGGCGGGCACGCCTCCTAATGCGGCTTGAAAATTCCGCCCAGCAGAAGCTGGTGCTTGCAAATCATCGATCACTCCCGCTTCAGCCAACCAGGCTAAAGCATCGGTTGCGGGCACGCCGACTTCAAACAAATCGACAGTGGCATCGTGAGCAACCAATAAACGCGGCGTAAAGCTTTGCCCATGAGTAAGATTGGTAATATTGACGGTTAATTGCACAGCGTGTGCAGATCCCATTGCAGCTAATGATAATGCTGCAACAGAAGCGATAGCGCGTAATTTCATTTTGATACCCCTTGTAAAATGAATAATAAAATATGTGGTGATTTAAAACACAAACTATTATACGGATGAATTATCAACCACACATTGTGTGTTTTTAACAAATTTATAAATCATTAAAAAATCTATAAATATACTTTTAGCGTACTGATAATCATGTTTGATATGGCAACACGAAACCAAGATCGCACTCTAAAGCAAAACATATTGTTTTGTAAGCCCCTTAATTTCCCGTTCAGTTTCACAAGAGCTTATACGGCTAGAGATGTTACGGTTTATAGCGTCGAATGACGTTTTCTATACTACCTGGACATATAGCCAGGCATGAAGCGGCGTGCGTTTATTGGGCAGGCTTTATTGGGTAAGCTATCAACAATAGTTATTGTTGAGCCTGCCCGTTAAACCAACGGGCCAGCGTATTACGCGCCATTTCAGCATGACTGTCTTTGATATGTTGTGTAACAGTCCAGGCGGCTGCCACTAAGGCACCCAAGTCATCAACATAGCCACCTGGTATTAAGTCAGGCACAACATCGGCCGGTAAAATAAAGTAGGCTAAAGCACCCATGATGACTGTTTTGGCCCACAGCGGTGTGTCAGTGTCTTTCATGGTGTAGTAAAGCTTTAAAGCCGTTTCTATCACTTCTCGCCCTGCCGCTGAGGCATAGGCTTTCACCTTTTGCCAAAATGATTCGTCCGAATACTCTGGCTTTTTTAGATCTTTTGAATCCATATTGATGTCGGCCTCATTATCGTATGGTGTATATCATAGCGATACAGTTTACAAATTTTGATATATAACGACATTCAACACAATGAATTAATACTAAGATATTTTCATTAATCTTGGCTGGTTTAGTTACTTGGGTCCGCAGGCGCAAGTTTTATGCTTGTGCTGGCGTTTACTTTGGGTTCACAAATATATGATAATCTGTGCGCGGAAGTTACGATCACCATAATATAATGATACAAGTACCATAATAATAGAGGACCTAATATGAATCGCGCCCTATCCGTGTTAACGGTATCGCTTTGCCTAGTGCCGGTATTGGCTCTGCAAGCAGCAGATATTGACTTGAAAACAGAAAAAGACAAGCTCAGCTACGCCATTGGCTTGATTACGGTACAGCAGTGGAAACAACAAGGCATCGAGGTAAACTCTGACGTGGTTGCCGCAGTGATTAACGATATTCAATCCGGTAAGGAACCTCAACTAAGTGAAGATGAGGTGCGTGCAGCACTTGATAATTTCCAAAACAAACAGCAGGAGAAAGCTAAATTGGCTTCTGAAGAAAATATAGCCGAAGGCGCAGCATTTTTGGCAAAAAATAAAGGAAAAGACGGTGTCATTGAAACTGCTAGCGGCTTGCAATACCAGATTTTAGAGCCTGGTGAAGGCGAAACCCCAAAAGCCACTGACAGTGTAACGGTTCATTATCGTGGCACATTGCTTGATGGCACCGAATTCGATAGCTCGCATACGCGTGGCGAACCTGCAACCTTTCCTTTGAGCGGCGTTATTGCCGGTTGGACTGAAGGAGTGCAATTGGTCAAGCCTGGCGGTAAGGTGAAGCTGTTTATTCCAGCAGCTCTAGCTTACGGTGACCGTGGTGCACCACCAACAATCAAGCCTGGTGCCACTTTGATCTTTGATATTGAATTAATTAGTATTAACCAATAAAACTCGCTGTAATGCACGGCCTTCGATAACTACCACTGCTGTGTTAGTATCTTATGCGGTGCATACACGTTACTCTCCTTTTCTTCTGCTAAAAAAAAGACGTTTCTCACGTCATTCCTCTAGTCTGTTATTTACGATTTTACTAGGCTTTATTCTCCCCTATGGGTGCGCTGTTGCTGTAAATAATGTCGGTGTTATTGATCTAAGTAAGCTCGAAGCCACTCGCGTTAGTGCTAAGCTTGTCGGCACAATGGATCGAAGATATATCGATGAATCTTCAGGTTTGGCTACGTCTGCTATACATGACGGGGTACTGTGGACTTTGAACGACAGTGGTAACGGCCCCACTATTTTCCCGATTACGCTTGACGGTACATTGTTTAAGCCACTCGCATCCACTGGTGTCTCTATTGAAGGTGCTGAAAACTTCGATTGGGAGTCTATGGCGTCGAATCATAAAGGTGTTTTATATATTGCTGATAGCGGACAGAACCTCGGTTTTGCACGCACGCCCATTATTTATCAGGTTAACGAGCCTGTTGATCTTGCCACCACAGACAGCGTGCCGATAATAAGAAAAATACCCTATCACTATGAAGATCAGTCCGGGTTTTTGATGTCTCGCAATGAATTTGACGTTGAGGCAATGTTTTATTCCGACGAGACTTTGAATCTCATTACAAAGGGTTGGGGTAATAGTTTATCTAAGTGGTACCGCATACAAGAAAGTAATGAATTTGACAGCAAAGCTCGATTAGTAACACGTATTAATTTTGGTAAGGCGCTGATCACCGGTGCTGAAGTAGATCGCTCAGGACTGCGTTTAGCGGTATTGGCGAAACGATCTATCTGGCTATTTACACGTGAGGCTTTAGGGGGGGATTGGTTTGCTGGAAAAATTACTTACCTACGTACGCGAGATATCGGCGTAACTGAAGCGATCAGTTTTTACGGTAATCGGCTATATATCTCTAACGAAGCGGGACAACTTTACACCGTATCACTTGAAGCAATTGATTAATAACACACATCACATGCAAGATTTTACCTCACAATTCCCGCAGTCTCACTCGCTGTGCCATCTCAATCACGCTGCGATGGGGCCATGGCCTCAACGTACTGTCGATGCGTTAAATGACTTTGCCAAGGAAAACTTAAAGCTTGGTTCAAGCCACTATGATCGCTGGCTAAAGGTAGAGCAAGAATTACGAACCAGGTTAGCGACGCTGATTAATGCGCCATCAATTGATGATATTGCTTTACTAAAAAGCACTTCCGAAGGGCTTTCTGTTATTGCCTATGGAATTGATTGGCAGCCAGGTGATGAGATTTTATTGCTAGACCAGGAATTCCCTTCTAATCGAATTGTCTGGGAGTCTTTGCGATCAAAAGGTGTCGTCGTAAAAGTGATTGATACGAACTGTGCTGACACAGCTGAGACTTTATTGATTAATCACAGTACCGCACGAACACGATTAATCACAGTCAGTTCTGTACAGTACGCGACTGGTTTACGTATTGATCTAGAAACAATAAGCCGCCACTGCCAGAACAATAATATATTGCTTTGTGTTGACGCTATTCAAAGTCTCGGTGCCCTACCCTTTGATTTGGCGCAAACCCCTGTTGATTTTGTTGTTGCTGATGGGCATAAATGGTTGTTAGGGCCAGAAGGCATCGCGCTATTTTATTGTGCAGAAAAACACCGAAAAGAGCTGACACTAAATCAATACGGTTGGCACATGATTAAAGCGCTCGGTGACTATGATCGTACTGATTGGGAGGCAGCTGACAGCGCGCGTCGATTCGAGTGTGGCAGCCCGAATATGCTAGGTATACATGCGCTGAATGCCAGCATTAGTGTGTTGTTGGAAACAGGTATGGATGAGGTGGCGCGTCATGTTATTGATAATACGCGCCACCTTATTTCAGGGCTAAACAATATTTCTGAAATAACCTTATTAAGTAGCACAGAAAAGGGCAAGCATGGCGGTATCGTTACCTTTGCTCATGCGAAGGTGCCTAGCGAAGTATTGTATTCAACGCTACGCAAGAAAAATATCGTTTGTGCGCATCGTGGCGGCGGCGTGCGTTTTTCACCCCATTTTTACAACACAAAAGAGCAGCTTGATTATGCGCTAAATGCAGTGCGCTGTATTGGGAATCTCTGATTCATTTAGGCAGCTTGAGTACGGTCACAACGTTGCGCTGTGCTAAACAGCGTATAAAAGTTATCACTGCTTATACGTGCAATCTCTTCGGTACTGGTGTCACGTAACTGCGCAATGTATTCCGCGACATATTTTACATAAGCCGGCTGATTTGTTTTACCGCGCTTGGGGGCTGGCGCCAAATACGGTGAGTCCGTTTCAATCAACAGGCGATCTAGCGGTACTTGCCTAGCGATTTCTTTTAGTTCTTTAGCATTTTTAAACGTGACAATACCAGAAAAGGAAATGTAAAAACCCAAATCCATAGCCGCCTTGGCAGTCTCCCAGTCTTCAACAAAGCAATGCATGACGCCACCGGCGTCCTGGGCATTTTCTTCACGCATGAGCTTAATCGTGTCAGCCTTTGCATCACGGGTGTGAATAATAAGTGGCTTGGTGGTCACCTTTGATGCCTCGATATGGCGTCGAAAGCGCTCATGTTGCCATTCCATATCCCCTTCACAATGAAAGTAATCGAGACCGGTTTCGCCGATTGCGATAATTTTGGGATTGTCGGCAAGTTTTATAAGTTGTTCAACTTCGGGCTCTTTATCGCACTTATGTGTCGGATGAACACCTACTGAGCCATACACCTGTGGATAAGGTTCGATTAACGACAGCATTTTAGGGAAATTTTCCAGATTGACCGACACGCACAACATAGTGTCGACCTGGTTGTCGCGTGCGCTACTAAGCAGCTCTGGTAAATTTTGGCCATTCTGATCTGGATCGATGAGATCCAAATGGCAATGTGAATCGATAAACATTGATGCAATTATAGCGGGTTGCGATTCTTAGTGTAAGTCGGGATGCGTCAATTCAGCCTGTATTTATTATGCTAGGGGTCTGCGCTGTAGAAAATTTTCGTTGTTGAAGAGACGATGAGTTTCTCGTTGCTGTTCATTATTGTTTTGCCTTTTTAGCTTTTTAAAGCGGGTATTTGTGCAGGCCGAATAATCTTGCCGCCCGGTATCATTTCAGTACGATCAACGGCTGCATGCGTCTTAAATTGGTTGCCAGACACACTAAATCCCATTCACCGCGGGTGTTATTCAAGCCGCGCACACTGAATTGTCGAAATCCCAGGATTCGTTTTATCCAGCCGTTGACCGCCTCCGAAATCCACTTGCGCTCGGCATAACATTCCCTGCCATCGGCACTGGCTCACTTTTCCGCCATACGCCCGGTCGCCGGCAAACGTTCTGTATCAATCTCGTTAGAATCCTTGTCCTTGCGGCCCAGAGCGATGTAGCCGTCAATGTGCCGCTGCTCCAACACTTTAAAACGCGATTCATCGCGATAACCGGCATCCGCCAACACCGCCTCAGGCCGATTGTCCAGGTTGTGCTCAACACCCGCCAAGACTTCCAGCAGTTCACTGTTGTCACTGCTGTTGGCCGTCAGCTTATTCTCGACGATGATCTGAAAGTCTCGATCCACCGCCAACTGACCGTTGTAGCATTGCTGAAAACCTTCTGCCGTCTTCATGATGGAACTCTCAGGATCGGTGACGTTACTCTGCGCTTTATCTTCCGGCATCCCGAAGTCCCGCTTGTAGCGCCGTCCTCTGCCCGGCGGTTTGCGATCATCATCCTTATGCCGGCCGCGTGCCGTATCTGCCTCACGCTGCGCCTGCTCCAGGCGGGCTTTGGCGTCGCGGATCTTCGCCAATCGGGTCTGACGATGATGTAACTCCTCGGGCAACTCATCGCCGCGATGATCTGCACCGTACAGTCCATCCTCATCGGCGTCGGTGCTTCGCGCCTGATCGCACAACTCACCAATCTCCTGCTTAAGACTGAGCTCTTCTGCCTGCATGTGCTTGTAGCTCATCGCCTTGTGCTGGCTGGCGTTCGCTCGAACCTTGGTGCCATCGATCGCGACCGTGCCCAAACTGATCAGCTCTGCCTGCTGTGCAATCTGAATCACCTGCACAAACACCGCTTTGAAATCCGATAAATGCCGTTTGCGAAAATCACAGAGGGTTCGGTGTTGCGGAAAGTTATCCGCCGCCAAAATCCGGAACGCCACGTCCTCCTCCAGCTTCTTCGCGATCTTGCGCGAGGAGAAAACTCCGGTCGCATACGCATAAATTAGCACTTTCAGCATCATGCGTGGCTCATAGGGCGCCTTGCGCCGACCATCCCCTTCATAGGCCTTATAAAAAACGCTCAGATCCAGTTCCTCGATCACATCATTGATGAAATACGACAAATGACCTTCAGGCAACCACTCCTGAAGCCGCGGCTGTAACAACAAATCCTGGTCCGGCGCATACGGGCGGTACGTGGTCGGCATCTTGTTTCCTTAATATCGCTGACGAACTATTATCGCAGATCACGGTTCCTACCGCGCACACTACTAGTGTGTCCATCCAAAATATCTTTAGAAATCAAGAACAACAGTCATAAAATACTAAGGCCTCTGGCGGGTAACACAGACATCCATACCCTCAATTTACTCATGTGCTCCTGGCTGACAACATAGCTGTCATTCTCCTGCTTTTTCAAGAGCAGAAAAACCCGCAGCGGAATTGACTAGTTTATCACCAAAAAACACTGTTAACCCAACGTAAGAAAGGAAGGGTATCCGCTTGCTTTCCCCGAACAAAGCATCCGTAGAAAGAATCAGTTATCCCGTTGGCGAGCCTACCTCTTGAATGATGTTTAAACATCATTCATAGAGGTAGCGATACAGATATAACAAAACAACGGATTACCTAGCCAGTTGTATAGGTAGGTTGCCCACTTTGCTGAGAATCAACTCAATCATGAGTAAACAGCATAAGCACCTAAGCAAGCCAAGCTACAATTTTTTCACTTGCCCTGCGAGCATCCATATGCCAGAGGCAGAGGCATTCTGCATTAACCGTACACAGCCTCCCTCATGCGAGATATCTGCGAAAAAACACGTTTGAATATTCCGTTCATCGACATTTATACAACATTCACCCACTATTCATAATAAAAATGTAAACTACCCCAAAACAGGGAGTTAACACGAACCCGTAGATCACCAAGGAATAAATTCAGGGCTACGGCTTCGCATCAAGAACAGCATTTAATAAAAATTGTGGCACTATTTTTGCTATTAGAGTTTGATGTTCTTTGCTTTTGACTTTGGGAGATTTCATGTACAAGAAAATTTATGGTTGCGCGACTCTACCTATTCTAACACTCACCACTCTACTTCTTAGTGCCTGCGGTGGCGGAGGCGGGAGCAGCTCCTCAAATTCCAATAACTCGACCGACAAYATTAATTTTGCGCAGGAACAACTCACAACGCCGGTAGAACTTAATGGCGGCGGCATCAAAGGCCCGCTAGCCCATGCGACTGTAAACATATACAAACCAGACTCAAATTTCCCAGGGTTTTTTGACCCAGCCCAGCCCATTGCCACAGGCAATACAGATGCCAGCGCCGCCATACAAAACCTTAGTCTACCTGCTGGAACCACGCTACCGCTAATCCTGGAAGTAGATGGCACAGACAGCACAGATCTCATCACCGACCGAACCCCTGTACTTAAGATGCTCAAAACCGTTATCACTAAAGATCAGTTGGAAGCTGGGGTTCCTATCTATGCCACGCCACTATCGACAATGACCTACTTGGTTGCAAAAAATGCCGCCAACAACGGCTCTGTTAATGACTTCCTTGAACAACTAGCTCCGGCTAATAAGCTCGTGTTATCGGTATTTAATTTTGGTCTTAACTCCAACCTGAATACCTTCCTTACTTCGCCATTGATTGACAGCAACGCTACAACTGCAGCACAACAGCAACTAGCCGCAGAGTATCGTGCGGCAAACGAGGCCTTGGCGACTGTTGTCTTCCGCGCGACTAATCGACTTCGCGCAAACGCGCCCAATGTCAGCGAAGACATTATTCTGGCTCAGCTCGCGCGTGATCTGCAGGCTGACCGCCGTATAGACAATCGAGCGGGAGGCACTCAATTACGCCACGCCGTCAACCTCGACATTATCAGCAGCAATGTACTTGATTTAACCCTCCCCGGATCGCAAATAAAAATCAGCGATATCGCCAGCGTACTCGAAGACGAGCTACAATTCGGCAATTCCACCGCAACCTTTCTTATCCCTGATTACACCCCCCCCCTCACTCAAGCCTTACTTAATGCAGATACCGATAGCGATGGTATTGTCAATGCACTGGATTCAAGTAGTAGTGTAGACAGTAACGGCGTGAGCAGTGGCAACAATAACGTTGAACCTGCTGGCGCACCACAGTATCTTAACCCCCCATTGATGGTGTCGGATTTTGCCAGTATTGCCAACGTGCCGATGTCGGTTTCTGCCCTGCGCACTGCCTATGATGTTAGTCAGGTCAACGATCCAGGTGCTACGGCATTAAACCGGCTACGGGTTGTTGAGAGAAATGGCCAGCATTGGTTGCAACAGACTTTCTCGCATGATCATGGGCAAAACTCCTTTGGCAGAGTTCGGACCGGTTTGCAGTACAGGATGAATATTCCCGATAAACATGATGAGATGTACTTGTCTTTTGATATTGAGTTTACATCAGACTTCCATATGACCCGTAATGGAAAGCTAGGGCCAGGCTTACAGGGCGGCCCTGAGAGCACTACTGGTGGAAATGTTCCTGACGGTTATAATGGCTTCTCCATGCGCAATCATTTTGGAAAAAGGGATTTTGGACCTAGAGCGGATCGACTTCCTATGGGAACAGTAGCGCCTTATACGTACTGGATGGATCAAGCGCGTACCAGTGGTGATGCGTTTGCACTTATTGATCCGGCCACAAGGGCCCGAAGGTGTGGGATCGAGGTGTTCCTATCAGGATGCAGTACCGCATAAAGATGAATACGCCTGAGACTCGGCAGGGTAGAGGGGATAGTAAAGCCGACGGTATCTTGCAGGCATGGTACAACGGCGTGCTAATGCTCGATAGGCGCAATATGCGCTGGCGTCATGATGATGCCATTCATATTGACCAATATTTTTATAGTTCTTTCTTTGGTGGAGGTAGCGCAAAATTTTCCACCGTTAAGGAAGAAACCATGTGGACAGCCAACCACGCTGTCTCCAATAAACCTTTGCTCTATAATCCGCCACGTTAGACTGTTTGTCTGCCATTACTTCAAAGAAGGACAAAAGTATTAGCATATTTATTTACTCATGATGATAGCTGGAATTGCCTGCTAAGGCCATTGGGTTTACGACTTGGCCAGGGTTGCAACCAATACAAAATTGGAAGCAGGCGTCAAATTAATCGGTTTTCATTTTTTCGAGGAAATAAGCATATTCTGCATATCGCATTACATTTTTTGGTTCCGCTTGTTTTAGTTGCTATCTTCTATCCCAAAGCCTGGCGTATCAGTTATTTGTTAATGCTTGCAGGTATTGCGATTGATGTCGATCACCTATTTGCCGATCCGATCTATGACCCGGGTCGGTGTAGTATCGGTTATCACCCTCTGCATACACTGGGCCCAATCATTATTTATGTGGCGGCATTAATACCTGTCACGACCCGTGTTGTGGGGGTTGGCTTATGTACGCATATTGTTCTCGATGCCTTTGATTGTCAGTTAACTAGTGGTGTTTGGTATATTGTTTAGTGCATCATCCCGCTAGCCGCTTAATAGTTAGATTCTATTTGTAGAGGAAAGGTATGCTAATGTTTGAAAACGTAACGCTAGTAAAGGCAGCAAACCTTTACTTTAATGGTAAGGTCACAAGTCGCACAGTGTTGTTTGCCGATGGCGAAAAAAAGACGCTAGGGATTATGATGCCTGGCGAATATGAGTTTGGCACCGAAGCGAAAGAGCGGATGGAAATACTGTCGGGCGAACTCGAGGTGTTGTTGCCGGATACGACAAAATGGAAGACGGTTGTTGGCGGTGAAGAGTTTGAAGTGCCGGCATCGTCAAAGTTTGGCATTAAGGTGAAAAGTGTTACAGACTATTGTTGTTCTTACATTAGTTAGTGCTTGTAAAATTAATTCAAATAATTATATTTGTAAAAAGTGAGTTGCAGAGTGGGTTTTGAATCTGGGGCTAAAGGTAGCCACATGGAACCGAATTTAGTTACAGGCTCAAATCTGCTTGCCATATTGGCTGAGTTTAAACAGTTAGCGCACGATTTCCGTTGTCCTGCTGGTGGTAAGACTAAAGCCGGTTCAGAAGAATTTATGGGCGATGGTTTTTGGGCCGGTGTATCGGGCCACCTGTATGGTAAAGAGTTTGTTTTAGATTGCTTGGTCAAGCGCAGTCAAGCCCTTTTCGAAGTAGAAGCTAAAGGTTTCAAGTTATACCCAGATTGAAATTAAGCGCGTAACACGCCGCTCAGCAATTTGGCGGCGCAGCGACAGTGGCTGGAAAAGTTTCCACTATCAAGCAACGATGGTGAATGGCTGACAGTCGCGTTATACCGACAACTCCAGTTCCTTTATTTTGCGCGTTAAGGTGTTGCGACCCCAGCCCAGGAGTTGGGCGGCAACTTGTCGTTTGCCACCTGAATGTTGTAAAGCGGTTTCGATCATGATGCGTTCAAATTCTGGCATGGCTTGTTCAAGAATTTGTTGATCGCCTTGAGCCAGTTTTAGCTCTGCCCATTTGCGTAAAATTTGTTGCCAGTTTTGTTCGTCACTACTTGTCGTTTCTAATGCGGTTTCTTTTTTCAATTCCTGTGGTAAGTCTTCGATACGAACGCTTTGGCCTGGCGTCATAACAGTTAACCAGCGGCATGTATTCTCAAGTTGCCTGACGTTACCGCGCCAATCGAGACGTGAGAGCAAATCTCGCGCGTTTTTTTCCAGTACTTTGCTGTCGACTTCAAGTTCTCTTGCGGCACTTGTAAGAAAGTGCTCCAGCAATAACGGAATATCTTCACGGCGTTCACGCAACGCGGGGATATGAACGCGAATGACATTGAGCCGGTGAAATAAATCTTCGCGAAAACGCCCTGCGCTAACCAGATCTTCAAGATTTTGGTGGGTCGCTGCGATGATGCGCACATCGACTTTAACCGGTGTATGCCCACCGACGCGATAGAATACGCCATCGGCTAATACACGTAATAACCGTGTTTGTAGCTCGCTTGGCATGTCGCCGATTTCGTCGAGGAATAAGGTACCCCCGTCAGCTTGTTCAAAGCGGCCTTTACGTTGTGTGTTCGCGCCGGTGAAAGCACCACGTTCGTGACCAAACAATTCCGATTCCAAAAGGTCACGCGGAATGGCGGCCATATTTAAGGCGATAAATTCACCGTTTGATCGCGGGCTATGACGATGTAAGGCTGCGGCGACGAGTTCTTTACCGGTACCGGTTTCACCGTTGATTAACACGGTAACATTGGAGCGAGATAAACGGCCGATAGCACGAAAGACTTCTTGCATGGCAGGCGCTTCGCCAATAATTTCACTGGGGTGTTCTGCTTCAGGCTTTGGTTTGTTGTTTTTGCTGTTGTGTTGTTGTTCAACCGCATGTTGAACCAGCTCGATCGCGTCATCAATATCAAAAGGCTTGGGCAGGTATTCAAAGGCGCCGCCGCTATAGGCAGAGACYGCGCTATCGAGATCAGAATGYGCGGTCATAATGATCACCGGAAGCTCGGGGTAGTCGYTATGAATTTTTTCGAGTAGTTCGAGGCCGCTCATACCCGGCATRCGAATATCAGCCAGAATAGCATCAGGCATTTGATGGCGTAGTTTGTCTAYAAYTCCATTGGCATTTTCAAACGTAGTGACATCCATTTGCGCACGGGTTAACGCTTTCTCTAAGACCCACCGTATTGATCGATCATCGTCGATCACCCAAATATTATTCGCTGTCATACCCGGGACTCCAGGGGTAGGGTTATTTTAAAAACCGTGTTTTGTGGTTCACTAGTGCATTCGATTAAGCCACCATGCTGGTGTAGTAATGACTGTGCAATGGCTAGTCCTAAGCCACTGCCGCTGGCATTCATGCTGACCATGGGGTAGAAGATTTTTTCTACCATGTCATCAGGAATACCTGGTCCATTGTCGCGAATTTCGAGGCGCAGTACTAGTTTGTGCCGCTGGCTACCAATGGTGACATAGCGGTCTGCGCGTGTGTACAAGGTGATGTTGCCATTGCCATTCAAGGCTTGGGCAGCGTTGCGCGCAATATTAAGAATAACTTGTACCATTTGGTCTGCGTCCGCATACAGTAAGGGAATGCTGGGATCGTAATCACGCGTAATTGTTAAGTTGCCGGTATCTTCTGCAAGTACCAGCGTTCGTACATGCTCTAATACTTGATGGATGTTAATTTTTTCTTTATGCGGCAAAGTATTTGGACCAAGCATGCGGTTGAGTAGGTTTTGTAGTCTGTCGGCTTCGCTGATAATGACGTCGGTATATTCTTTTAGTGCCGGGTCTGGCAATTCAGTTTCCAATAGCTGTGCAGCACCGCGTAGGCCGCCAAGCGGATTTTTAATCTCATGCGCAAGCCCGCGTATGACTTCGCGTGAAATTTCATATTGCGAGAGCCGATGTTCTTCTCGTGTAATTTGCACGTGGCGATCTATGTTGACCATCTCTAATAATAGGCATTGTTCGCCAGTGGTTTGGCCAATTGGTGTTACGGTGTAATCGACCGCGATATCCGGCGCGCCGTTAAGAGGCAGCGTGACTTGGTATTCGGTAAACATATGTCCTTGCTGTAATGCGTTCTTAAGTTTCTCTGCCAGCTCTGTTGCCCGCGGCATAAGCCGGGCTAATTCCATGCCCTCGGCTTGCTTGCGACTGACGGCTAACAGATTTTCACCGGCTGGATTAATAAACTGTAATTTTAGCTCCTTATCGAAGGCGAGAACAGCTGTGCTCAGGTTATCCAGGATAGGCCAAAGCAGGTTAATCGCAATTTCTGAGCGCGGCATGTCAGTGTTAGTGCAATTTGTTAACCAACTTATTGGTTCTGATGGCATCTTTAGGGGATCCCTGGATTTTTCCTGACCGGAGTGCATGAAAACGAAAAAAATATATATTTATCAATATCTTAGAAAGTATATTTTTTATACATAAAAATATAAGTTCGGCGTTTTTAGCCTTGGCGCGGCGACAAGCATGCACTATTATAGTGCATTACGTTGCTTGTTGGGAATAGCGCGCACCAAATCGTGCGCTCGGCAGGCTTGGCTTTAGCTTAGCGGCGGGGATTACGTGGATTGGATGGACCGAAGATGGTGGCGCGTTGTACATGCAGCGTAATGCTGTTACTGGAAAGCTGCACAATATCGCCACTTTTATTAACGATCACGGCACGAATACTGTGTGTGCCGCGATCAAGGTTGTTGATACTAATACTGCTTGAAGAGGTGACACGGTCGAGTTGGGTGCCATCCACCAATACAGATAGGCGATGCCCGTTTTTCACGTTTAGTGCGGGTTCAACGGTTGTTTGGATGGTGGTGTTGCCGGCATCGCCGGTTTGCAATGTGGTGTCATTCGCTGGACTGGTTATGGTAAATTTTTTGTAATTACCAGGAGGAGTATCAGCGGCTTGCGGATCTGCGCTGGTAGTCGCCGGAGTGCTCGTCGCTTTGCTTTTGCCGGCAGCTTCTTTAGCGCTGAAGGTGGTTATTGGTTTGAGCGTGATCTCTTTGGCGCCATCTGTGGGGTTATCAGAAAAAGTGATGCTGCCATCAGGTGCTGTGGATTTGTAGATGGCGCCAGCAAACACCGAGTGGCTGGCAAGTATTAAGCTGAACAGTAGTAAGTAACGCATAGGGTTAAACATACGCGAGTGCGCGCTTAGTCTCAAGTAGCGATTTCACAGTTTTAGCTGGTTGTTGGCAGTAGAGAAGTTAAATAGAGCTAAGGAGCCTCTGAATAAGTTTATCAAGTGGATGATGGCAAGGCAAAAAGAACGAAAAAGCGTAGTGAACACCGAGTAGAGCTTCTTTAAACGCGGCCGACGCCGCTTCAGGGGCTTATTTAGATGTTCTCTAAATTAGATGTTCTCTAAATTTTTATCGAAATTAATTGTCATTTGGTTGAGAGTTATATTTTCACTATTCTTTGTCGTACTTAAGTTGTCTTTAAATATACCGATAATAACTAAACCTTTCCTAGATTATCTATAACGTCAGTCGCAGATAAAGATGACTTGCTTATCTAGCTTTTACGCAGATCATATGAGCGCATGTAATTTTATGTGGTCAAAAATCACAGTTTTATTGATCATGTGCGCGCCACTCAGTGCACAAGCCCTAGCGATAGATGCCGCGAACTCTTGGGAAGCCATATTTGCAAATCAAATCACTCACTATGAATTAGTATTATCAGGTGAAAAAGGTACTGTGGCGTTGGTCAAATGGGAATTAACAGCAAAAGGCCGAGTATTGTCCAGTGGTCAGAATATTATTCGATTGTAAGCGATCGGTAAACCCCATCTAAAATTCCATTCTTCATACTGTTACCGTGCCGTTTTCTCCACCACCAAGGAAAGCAGCATGACTTCAGAAA
>NVRF01000031.1 GCA_002400775.1 Gammaproteobacteria bacterium | reverse complement strand
TGCATCTCTATCGCGAGCCAGAACGGCCACGACCAGAGATTTTTGACGTTTTTTCCGTTCGTCAAAATCCAGTCAGGTGCGATTGGCGATGCTGCAAAACGCGGTATGCAGTTAGTGGAAAATATTGGCTGTACTTCTTGTCACACCGGAGTCAATTTTTCTGGCCCTGAGTTGCCTGCCGGTAACGCTTTTTTACAACCGTTCCCAATCTTCAAAGACAATGAATATATTGTTCGCTACAAGCTGGATGAAGATGAAGGAAAGTTTGAATCCACGCATCGGCTAGAAGATAAGCACATGTTTAAGGTGCCCAGCTGGCGCAATGTTGCGCTGACAGCACCATATTTCCATAACGGTGCCGTAGCAACCCTGGATGAGGCTGTGCGTGTTATGGCGAAAACGCAGCTTAATACTGATTTGGATGATAATGAGATCAGTGACATTGTTGCTTTTTTAAATAGCCTTAGTGGTGAGTTCCCACAACTTACCTTGCCGCGTTTACCGGAAAGTCCGAACGAAACGGTTATCAGTGAAAGCCCTGAGTCTCGTGAAATTGTTATATCAGTGAACGAGAAAGAGAGAGTGGAAAAAACTCGACTCGTGCGTTAACGTTAATTCTGTTCGTTCTGTTTTTTTTGGTTGATTTAACCCCCGTCGTTAAGGCGGGGTTTTTTTTGCCTCAAAAATTGGAATTTCAAGTATTCAGTCTTAGGTATGCCAGAGGTCTTTGTCTGCACCCAGCACAGTATTTTTTTTGAAACATGATATCTTCCAAATTCAGAAATAAGCACAGGACTGTGAATCATGAGTATTTTTATGCAAATTGATGGTATTCAGGGAGACGTCTCGGATCAAAACCATAAAAACTGGATCGACGTTTTAGAGCTGGATTGGCGTGATGCCCGCAAGATCACCTCTAGCCTCTCAACACAAGGAGATCGTGAAAGCTCCAACGCTATTATTTCCGATTTAAAATTCCTCAAATTTATGGACATAGCAACAACACAGCTATTTGCAGAAGCGTGTTGTGGTCAAGGCAAGCAAGCAGTTATTCACCTGACGAAAACCGGCAAGGGCCGTGGTGACGAGGTGTATATGGCCTATACCTTAAAAAACTGTTTTGTCAGTGATTATGCCGTGAGCATTACGCCGGATCACCGTGATCGCCCGATGGAGATTATTACCCTTGGTTTTACGTATGCTGAAGTCAGGTATACGTCTTATGATGATAAGGGTATTCCTATCACCTCGGCGTCAAGGAGCTTTGATGCGGCGACCAATATGTTAGGGTAACCAGACATTTATAGTGACCTACCCGTCCCCAGCTTAACCCACAGCGTTGAGGGCGGGTAGGTTCATACATAATGTCTAGCAATTCATATACGCCTGTATCAATTGACGCCAATCGTCGTCATTAAAATACAATGCGGGATTTTTTTGCTTAAATTTCTGTAGCGAGCGCCGCAGCCTTTCCAGGTTATCGACCTTCCAAAGCTCACCCGATTTTATGGCGCCTTTATCAAAATCTAACACAAACAATTTTTGCTGTTGATTAATCAGAATGTTCGTCGCATTAAGGTCAGCATGATAAACACCGTGCTGATGAAACCGTTTGATACAAGCACCTATTGCACGCCAGGTATCATGCCCAAGGCTCGATTCAGACAGGCAGTCCGCAAGCGTCCTGGCATTGCTAATTTGCAGCGTAACGAGATCCGCCTGGTAGAAACAACGCTTGATCACAACACGCGCAGCAACAGGTGCTGGAACAGGCAAGCCCTTTTCTCTCAAGGTCGATAATAAGCGCCATTCCTTAAAGGCACGTGTTGCCTCGGCAATACAACCGAAATATTGGTCTTGAATAAAACGCGCGAGCAGGCCTCCGCGCAGATAGTGTTTACCCACCAAAGCATATTCACCACAGCGAAAAAACCGGGCCTCACCACGCCCCTGTGTATTCACACTCGCAATGGCTGAATCGCTGGCGAATAGTTGAGCGCAACTCTCGCCTGTTAAATACGTCTCATCAAATAAGATATACTGATTATCAAATTGAACAAGCTGGCTCAAAATTTCCCCTTGGTATTATTATTCTAAATAGAGCCACTTTAGCACAGCGCACACCCCCGAATAAAAGCGAGATGTCTTAGATGAACGAGGTAATGACACCGATTTCTTTTGGTGAGTTAATCGACAAAATCACTATTCTTGAAATCAAGTCTGAGCGCATCACAGACCAGGATAAGCTGAAAAACGTGCGTCACGAACTCAGTCTACTAAGCGCCATATGGCAACAACATCGTGATGGAAAAATCGATATTTCTCAACAATGGAATGCCTTGCGCGAAATAAATGGCAAGCTGTGGACTATTGAAGATGATATTCGCGATCTTGAGCGCGACGCTAATTTTGGTGAGGAATTTATTGCCTTGGCGCGAGCCGTGTATTTCACCAATGATGTACGTGCCAAACAAAAACGAGAAATTAATATCGCGCTAGGCTCAACCGTCGTAGAAGAAAAATCCTATGCGGATTACTCTCGCCCCGGCGACAGCTCAGCCACCATCTGATCGGTTCGGTTAATTACCTCATCAATTTCAATCAATGACATAACGCCGGGCAGCTCTATTTTTTTGCCCCATTTTAGCTCTGAAGCCTGCTTATCAAGAAACTGCTGCGCTGCTTTGGCATAGGCATCAACGCACCAATGACGGCTATGATATGGACCCGAACGCTGACAATCAGTCGCTGCATACAAACCCAAAACCGGCGTACCCAGCGCATTGGCAATATGTGCCGGCCCAGAGTCCGGGCTAACCAGAAATAGCGTTTGATCGAGCATTGCCACCATCTGCCCTAAAGTATCTTTACCTATCAGATTAAGTGGTTTTTCTTTCATCTGCCGCTCAATCGCAATACCCAGGCTCCTTTCAAGCTCACTTTTACCACCACTGAGCACAACCCGCAGCTTATGCACACGAATAAGGTGATCAGCAACGACCGCGTAGCCTTCTACAGACCAATTACGTAAAGCATGACTGGATGCCGGGCTAATCACCACATAAGGATCTTTGCCAGGTATCAACTTGCTTAAACTATCAACGGCAGATGTTGATACAGGCATACAGTAGTTGATGGCCTGGCTTTGCAAGCCTAATGGTTTTAAAAAACTGAGAAATGCCTCAAGCACATGCTGGCCAGCAACATTCTCAATACGTTCATTAACTACCAGAGAATGACCTTCCTTCGAACGTGATCTATCAAACCCGATCTTTCTTGGCGCCCTCACCATCATCGCAATAAGGTTTGCACGTAAGGACAATTGCATATGCAATAAGACATCAAACTGACGCTGCCGTAACGTAAAAAACAGCTGTCGATAGCCCGCCAACCCGGCCTTCTTGTTAAAGCTTATAAATTCGACGTCAGGCAATTCATCAAATAGATTTTTCTCAAATTCACCAATAATCCAGGTAATTTTACAATCTGGCCAAGCTGTTCTAATCGCGTTGATAACCGGCAGAACGTGGGTGACATCACCTAAGGCAGACAGTCTCAGCAAACATAGTCGCTTAGGGTTGTTTTTGGTATTCATGATTCAATAAGAGGATTTATAAAATTCAGCAGTCGTTATCGTTATACCAACATTGTACTCTTCATAGAGAGAGCAAAAACAGCCCTCAATTTTTAAGTCAATATCGATCAACAGAATCAGCATGAGACCTTTGCACGACGTAGATTTTTCATTAAGGTAAGGCAAAAATTGTCGAAAAAGCGTAGTTTACAAGAGTAAGTGAGCATTTTGAGACTATTTTTAACGCCGCCATAGCGGAAAAGATACTTCGTGCAAAGGTCTCAACGTATAATTACGATCAATTATTAAGCTTAAGCGTAACCGCTAACATGCATGCACAACGCCACCTATTCTTCCTAACGCAAAATTATTCGTATTCGATACTGCGGCCGCTGCAAACAGCCATTCTTGCTCGTGGTGGCAAAGTCGCCTGGTTTCTGTCAGGCAGCGAACTAAACCATGACTATTTAAGAGAAGACGAGCAGCGCATTCCAAATGTAGAAGAAGCCATAAAGTTTGCACCCGATGCGTGTTACGCGCCCGGAGATATCATTCCCTACATGTTGCCAGGCATTAAGGTGAGCCTGTTTCATGGTTTTAATGTGGCCGGCAAACGTAATAAATTTAAAGTTCGGGGTCTTTTTGATCTTTATTGTACGCAGGGTCCTGATACAACCGAACCATTTCAACGGTTGGCAAAACGACATAAAAATTTTCGTATAGTTGAAACTGGCTGGCCTAAACTCGACCCCTTGTTCCAGCAACTTTCAAAAAACACTCCGAATGAAAAGCCGGTCATTCTTTACGCATCAACCTTTTCTGAGCGCTTATCATCAGCACCTCATTTAGTCAATAAAATCAAAGAACTTTCAACTAATTCAGACTGGCAATGGTTAGTGACACTTCATCCCAAAATGAAATCTGAGATCGTGGTCGCCTATAAAGCTATTCAACATAGCAATTTACGCTATATTGAAAGCGATGATCTTATACCAACATTACTCAAAGCCGATGTCATGCTCTGCGACACATCGTCGATTATGTACGAATTTTTGCTCACTCAAAAACCTATTGTGACTTATAAAAATATAGTAAAAAACCCCTATTTTCTTAATACAAATAACGAGAATGAGTTAGAACAATTAATCAGTCATGCCTTAACTCGGCCTAAAAAATTAATGCAAGAGATTAGGATCTATAGTGAAATAATTCACCCCTATACAGATGGAAAATCAAGCGAGAGAGTGCTCGATGCAGTGGAGTGGTTTATTCAGGATGGCTACAAAGGTTTAAAGGAAAAACCTCTTAATCTTATAAGACATTATAAAATTCGAAAAAAACTAGTATGACACGCTGCTCTTTAATAAATCAGCTTGCCTCATTTAATCTCTAAGCCTGACTTATAAGTTTACGAAAATAATCGACAAATTGATCAACAGTCTTATCCAATGACACATAATTTTTTATTTTTTCTTTACAGCGCACCGACATTGCGGCTACTAACTCAGGATCGCTATAAAGTTTACGCACGCGATCAGCAACGGCATCCGCATCATTAACTGAGACTATGAAACCCGTCACTCCATCGTCAACAATTTCTTTACCACCACCCGTATCGGTGATTACTGGTGGCACACCACAGCTCATAGCTTCCATCATTGCTCGTGGCAAACCCTCGCCACTTACCGAAGGTTGCACCAACACATTGCTCGCAGCAATAAGCTGCGGTGCATCATGCCGATAGCCCGTAAGGTGTATTCTGTCTCGCATGTCATTGTTAGCGATTTGTTCGGCATAAGGGGCTTTATCAATATTTTTCCCTACCAAAAGCAAATGTAGATTTGAAATATTTGCCAGGCTATTTGCCGCTTCCAGCATCACACTAAGCCCTTTGCTTGGGCGCGCATTGACCGCACAAATCACCGTGAAATCATCGGCACCAATGTCAAATTCTGACAAGTCACTAGGTGGCTGTTCATACCAATCCAGGTTATGTCCTTTATGAATCGCGACAACATTCTGCTTATTTTTCCATACCCGCTTTATTACATCTTGACGCACTGCTTCAGACACACAGATAATGCCATTTACGCGTGGGTGCAAATGAGTAAGATAGGCGCTGGGATCATGACGATAAAGCCCGCCAGCAGTGCCACGATAGGTGACCAACTTAACTTTACTGCCTTTGGCGGCAAAGGCAGCATTGGGTATCGATTTAGAGTTAGTCGCAAACAAAATATCGTACGATTGTTTTGCCAATTGACTTTTCACCAAAGCAATCGAATCGCGACATATTTTTTTCTTTGGAGCGCCACCTATGACAGTAATTCCATGCTCGGCATAACGTTTGCCGTACTCTGTATCAGCATGCGTGATAATAGTGACCTTATGCCCTCGCTTAACCAGCTCAATAAAAATTTCTGCTTCGGGACGCAAACTATTGAAAGAGCTATCCGATGCAGTAAAAACCAATATGTTCATATATTATTTCGTGAGGCTACATTATTTTTCTTGTCGTCTTGGCGCATTGCCCACACCCCGGCATACTTGTTAAACGTATATTGCGCGTAGATCATTGCCATCAAAAAACCATGCCCCCCATCGAGGAGCCCTAGACGCAACACATAAATTTGGAAAAATACCCAGCCCGCTCTCAATGCCGCGACAAAAAGACCGCCACCATAACGACCAGCCTTAAATCTCTTTTGTGCGCCAAGAAATGCATACAAGCTTGTCTTATCAAGCAAATGCCCAAAATCACGATTGGAATAGTGCAACAAACGATTATTCAAGTTAGATGTTTTGCCTTTTGGAAGAATCACTTTTTCATGCACCAAGTCATCACTAAAGCGTGCGCCTTGACGCCGAAACAAGCGTTCGACATAGCGCGCACTACGACCATGATCGAGACGCTTACCAAACAGCATTACCGCCCATTGCATTTTGAAAGATGCTTCTGGCGGAGAACGGGCAAGCTTGTCACTAATTTCTTGCGCAAGCTCTAGCGTTAATACCTCATCAGCATCTATCGATAAAACCCAATCACACGTAGCAAGCTCTAAAGCGCGTTGTTTTTGCGGGCCATAACCAGGCCAGTCGGTCACGTACACTTTATCCGTATAAGTTTTGGCAATAGCCACTGTGTTATCAGTACTGCCACTATCCAGAACGATAATCTCATCTGCAATCGCGATGACCGAGTCGAGACACTTTGCAATTCTGTCTTGCTCATTCTTCGTAATAACAATTACTGACAGCGTGTACGATGCCTTATTATTTTGCATTGCCTATATCGACGCGTTGTAGATGCGAAAAAGCAGATGTTCTTACTAACAGTCGTTTGCTCACATTCCAGGCATGAGTGTTGCCACCTACATTGAGATGAAGGTGATATTGCAAGGTGGCAGAAAACGCTTTAATTTGACTCAACTAACACGTAATCGGCGCCGCAATATGGACACTTCGCTTCACCTTTTTCTTCAACTTCTAAAAACACACGAGGATGCGAGTTCCAAAGACTCATACCAGGCATAGGACAATGCAAGGGCAAATCTGCCTTGGTAATCTCATAGCGATTTTCCGCATTCGGTTCGATAAGATCGCTGTTACCTGAAGTACTCATCTTTGGCAAAACCATTGTCTCCAACTCTGTCTATTACGCAACTAACAATACCAAACTACGTATTGACGTAGCTTAACCAGTCTTCGTGTTCAGCGCGACGACCCTGCACTTGATCAAAATACAGTGCTTGTAACTGCTCTGTAATCGGGCCACGGCCACCATTGCCGATGGCTCGGTCATCAAGTTCGCGAATCGGCGTTACCTCAGCTGCGCTGCCAGTAAAAAAAGCTTCATCTGCGATATAGACTTCATCACGACTGATGCGTTTTTCTACCACCTCATAACCCGACTCGCGCGCCAGTGTAAACATGGTATCGCGTGTAATACCCGCCAGCGCAGAGCCAAGATCAGGCGTATACAGGACATTATTTTTAACGATGAAAATATTCTCACCACTGCCTTCTGCGACAAAACCATCAACATCGAGTAGCAAGGCTTCATCACAACCCGCTGACAGTGCTTCGTTAAGCGCCATCATTGAATTAACATAATTACCGTTAGTTTTAGCACGGCACATGGTGATGTTAACACGGTGACGCGTGAACGAAGAAGTCCGCACGCGAATACCATTTTTCATGTTTTCTTCGCCCATGTATGAGCCCCATGCCCACGCGGCCACAATCACATGTGTTTTCAAATTATCCGCACGCAGCCCCATACCTTCAGAGCCGTAAAAACACATAGGACGAATATAGCCTGCATCCAGATTATTTTCTGCTACCACCTGCTTGGTCGCTGCATTAATCTCATCTTTGCTAAAAGGCATAGGCATATTGAGAATATGTGCCGAATCAAACAAACGATCAGTATGCTCTTGCAGGCGAAAAATCGCTGCACCTTTTTTGGTTTTATAAGCACGTAGGCCTTCAAACACACCCAAGCCGTAATGCAGGGTATGAGTCAAGACATGCACCTTGGCTTCACGCCAGGGCACTAGTTCGCCGTCAAACCAGATGACACCGTCGCGGTCATCCATTGTCATGAATTCTTCCTCGTATTTTGCCTGCGAAGTGCAAGCGTTGATTAGGCAAATACTTTCACCCAACTCCTCATTTTGTGAGGAAGCTCAAGTTCTAGCGCTCAAATTGAGTCTATTTTACCTGCTTCAGACAGATAGTTTTAGTGTTTTCAACATTAAAGCCTGGATAGACCGCCGCCGATAACCTTAGGCATAGGCTTAAACACAATAAATCCGGTACTTAAAAGCATGGAATTCAAAGATTATCTCAAGATATTGGTTCTAAAAGAAGGGTCCGACTTGTTTTTAACGACAGGCGCCCGCCCCAGCATCAAGATGCAAGGTGTACTGACCCCCATTGAAAGCACCCAACTTGCACCCGGCCGTGTAAGAGCAATGGCAATGGTCTTGATGAATGAAGAGCAGCAAATAGAGTTCGAGCGTTCTCCTGAAATGAACCTTGCTGTGTCTGAACATGGTATTGGACGCTTTCGTGTCAATATCTTTCAACAACGCCACGAAGTCGGTATGGTGGTGCGGTCCATCACTACAATAATACCCAGCCTTGAAAGCCTGGGGCTCCCGCAAATACTTAAAAAACAGATCATGGAAAAACGTGGCCTGATTCTGTTTGTAGGTGGTACAGGTTCTGGTAAATCAACCTCACTCGCCTCTTTAATCGACTACCGCAACACACACAGTGGTGGCCATATCATCACCATCGAAGATCCGGTTGAGTTCGTCCATAGCCACAAAAAATCGATTATTAATCAACGCGAGGTCGGCTTTGATACCAACTCCTATACCGACGCACTTAAAAATACCTTACGCCAGGCACCAGACGTCATTCTTATCGGTGAGATACGTGACCGTGAGACCATGGAACACGCCATTGCCTTTGCCGAAACCGGACATCTGGTGTTATCAACCCTGCATGCCAACAGCGCCAACCAGGCTTTCGGCCGTATTATCAACTTCTTCCCGGAAGAACGTCGTGCGCAGCTATTGTCAGATCTGTCACTCAATATGCGAGCATTTATATCGCAACGACTCGTACAAACTCTTGACGCTAAACGCGCTGCCGCCATTGAGATCTTACTCGGCACCCCTATCGTCAAAGATTTAATTCTGAAAGGCGAGATCGAACAAATCAAAGACGTCATGAGCAAGTCAGAAAACCTGGGCATGCAAACCTTTGATGCGGCACTCTATAAACTCTACAAAAGCGGTAAAATCTCACTGGAAGAAGCCTTACGCAACGCCGATTCTCAAAATAACCTACGCTTACGCATTAGCCTGGAAGAAACCGACTCAGGCACCCAGGAATCCAGTTTAAGTCGGCTATCACTGCAGAATAATGATGAAGAACCTGCTCAAGGCGGCTCAGTCGAAGCACGCATGACCAATCAACTCGGCCACTAAATAAAAGCAACCATAAAAAAAGCCCTACCGACAAGTCGGCAGGGCTTTTTTATTTAACTAACGTAAAAGTAGTATTACTTACATACCACCCATGCCAGCCATACCACCCATGTCAGGTGCTGCAATGCGACCATCATCAGGGGCATCAGCAACCATACATTCAGTAGTAACTATCAGCGAAGCAACAGAAGCAGCATTTTGCAATGCACTACGGGTTACCTTGGTTGGATCAAGAATACCCATCTCAATCATATCGCCGTATTCACCCGTTGCAGCATTGTAACCAAAGCTACCACTACCTTCGGCAACCTTGTTCAACACAACAGAGGCTTCATCACCAGCGTTAGTCACGATTTGACGCAACGGCTCTTCCATAGCACGACGGAAGATAGCAATACCAACGTCTTGATCAGCATTGTCGCCTTTAAAATCAGACATACTTGAAATAACACGTACCAGCGCAGTACCACCACCAGCAACAATACCTTCTTCTACCGCAGCGCGAGTAGCATGCAGAGCATCGTCAACACGGTCTTTCTTTTCTTTCATCTCGACTTCAGTCGCAGCACCAACTTGAATCACCGCAACACCACCAGAAAGCTTGGCAATACGCTCTTGGGCTTTTTCACGATCATAGTCCGACGTCGCTTCTTCCATCTGTGAACGAATCTGATTAACACGTCCTTCGATGTCAGTGCTCTTACCAGAACCGTCGATAATGGTAGTCGCTTCTTTAGTGATTTGAATGCGCTTGGCAGAACCTAAGTCATCAATGGTCACACCTTCAAGACTCATACCGAGCTCTTCAGTGATCACTGTACCCGCTGTCAGGACAGAGATATCTTCCAGCATCGCCTTACGACGATCGCCAAAACCAGGAGCTTTAACTGCACAGACCTTAACAATTCCGCGCATGTTATTCACAACCAAAGTGGCTAAGGCTTCGCCTTCAATATCTTCAGCAATAATAAACAATGGACGACCTGCTTTAGCAACCGCTTCCAGGGTTGGGATCAAGTCACGGATATTAGAGATTTTTTTATCATGCAACAAGACATAAGGATTCTCTAACTCGGCAGTCATGTTTTCATGGTTCGTCACAAAATAAGGRGACAAATAACCACGGTCAAACTCCATACCTTCAACAACGGTCAAAGCGTTATCCAGACCAGAACCTTCCTCAACGGTAATAACGCCTTCTTTACCTACTTTGGCCATTGCATCAGCAATAATTTCACCAATTGAGGGATCAGAGTTAGCAGAGATAGTACCTACCTGAGCAATTGACTTCTCATCGGTGCAAGGCACTGACAAATCTTTCAATTTTTCAACAGCAACACGGGTCGCCTTATCAATACCGCGCTTAAGATCCATTGGGTTCATGCCAGACGCAACAGCCTTGAGGCCTTCACGAACAATAGCCTGAGCCAATACAGTAGCCGTAGTGGTACCGTCACCAGCAACATCAGAAGTCTGTGAGGCAACTTCTTTTACCATCTGTGCGCCCATGTTCTCCAGCTCATCAGCCAACTCAATTTCTTTAGCAACTGAAACACCATCTTTAGTGACAGTAGGAGCGCCAAAGCTCTTGCTTAATACAACGTTACGACCTTTAGGCCCCAGCGTTACTTTTACRGCGTTGGCCAGGATATTAACGCCTCTAGCCATGCGAAAACGTGCGTCTTCACCAAAAAATACTTCTTTAGCAGCCATGATTATTTCCTCTTAAATTCTGATTTGCATCAAGTTATAACTGACTCGGCCTTAGCCTTCAATTACACCCATAATGTCTTCTTCTTTCATTACCAGCAGCTCTTCACCGTCAACTTTAACTTCGTTACCGGAATACTTACCAAACAGAACCTTGTCACCAACTTTGACGTCCATAGCGCGGACATCGCCGCTATCCAGGATTTTACCTTTACCAACTGCCAATACTTCACCTTGTGCAGGTTTTTCAGCTGCACTACCAGGAATGACGATACCGCCAGCGCTTTTCAATTCTTCATCGGAGCGACGGACCAGAACCCGGTCATGTAATGGGCGAATGTTCATTTTCTTCTCCTAAAATACCATTAATAATCAAACAGTTAAGTCTCGCGCTAATAACAACAGCCACTTCATTCAGCAGTTGTTAGCACTCACCCTCATCGAGTGCTAACAATCATAGGGGCGAAACAAGCAGAGTCAAGGCCTTCAAGCAAAATAATTTAATTTATTTACAGGCTTACGCTAGTCGTCTTCGCGGCGAAACTCACCTTCGATAGTGGTAGGGCCGGCCCCGGAACCATCCTTTGACCCACCAGACGAGCCACCGGACCCACCCTTTTTCGCAGGCTTAACCGAGGCRCCAAAACGCTTGRCCACAAGCACAATCAAGCCACGKCGTAATGGCGTRATAAGAAACAAAAACCCAATCGCATCGGTGAATAAACCCGGTGTCAGCAACAGCGCGCCACAGAGCAACAAAACGACACCTTCCATCATCTCCAGAGCCGGTAACCGCCCGGCAGCAATACTTGCCTGCACACGAGCCAAGGTCGCCAAMCCTTGCATCCTCAACAATARCGTRCCGAGYACMGCCGTGAACACAACCAGCGCAATAGTGGGCAAAGCACCAATCAAHCCACCCACCTTAASCAACAAGTAGATTTCGACCAGCGGAACGACAATAAAGAGTATGAGTAAAAATCTAAACGAGAGCATGGTGAACAAAGTAGCGCTGGACGCCGCCAATAACAAGCCGCAATGTGACGATGTAGTAAATTTCCAGTAACAAACTTTGCAGTAGAGCGGGCTTTATGTCATCTTGCCGGCAATGAAACACTGCACTAGCGACAGCAAATTCGTCATGGTTCATGTCACTTGCCCGTCAGAGCAGTCTGCCTCACTCGCCAGACTGTTAGTAACAAAGAAAGCTGCCGCCTGTGTGAACATTATCAGCAATATACGCTCTATATACCGCTGGCAAGACAAAATCGAAGACGATAACGAAAACATGCTGATTATCAAAACCAAAACCGCTGCCCTGGGCAAGCTCAGTCAGTTAATTAAACAACATCACCCTTATGAGCTTCCGGAAATGATCGTCACACCGATCATCGCTGGCCTGGCCGACTACCTTAACTGGATAGATACTACAATTGATAACGATGCGCCCGATAACTAAGACATGAAATCTCTATATCGAACAAGCTGTTTTGTACTGGCCCTGTTTTGCTGGGTCGTACCCATGCAATATGCGAACGCAATCGATAACGACCTTGCTAATCGCCTAAAAGCACTCAGCGATGAACTTGGTCTCAGTAATAGCAACCAAACCGTACTCTCACCCGACGAAGCCTTTATATTTAGCGCTAACGCTATCGATGGCAAAACCATTGAGGCGCACTGGCAGATCGCAGACAACATTTATATGTACCGCGACAAATTTGACTTTAAGATCGTTGAGGGTAATGTCAGCCTTGGTCAGCCGCAATCTCCCCCAGGCAAAAAAAAATACGATGAAAGCTTTGGTGATACCGAGGTATATTTTAACAGAACAACCATCACCATCCCCGTCATTCGCGACAGTGGGCCAGCACAAACCATCCGCCTGCAAGCCTATTACCAAGGCTGTGTTGAAGACAGTTTTTGCTATCCGCCTATTAAAAAAACTATTGACATCGATTTGCCAAAGCTCAACGTCGCCTCGTTATCGCCCCCCAATGCTGTAACCAATACTGATAACACCGATGCAAACAACACAGATGTGTTTGTTTCAGAACAAGATCAGCTTGCCGCCACCATCGCCGATGGCAATCTATGGTTAATTATTACCCTCTTTTTCGGCTTAGGTTTATTGCTGGCCTTTACACCCTGCGTATTTCCAATGATCCCGATCCTGTCCGGCATTATCATCGGCCAGGGCAAGCAACTCACCACGTCCCACGCTTTTATCCTGTCGCTGATTTATGTGCTGGCCATGGCGCTCACCTACACAGTGGCAGGCGTCCTGGCTGGTTTATTTGGCGCCAATCTGCAGGCCGCTTTTCAAAACCCATGGATCATCTCCGGCTTTGTCCTGGTCTTTATCGCCCTGTCTTTATCGATGTTCGGCTTTTATGAATTGCAAATGCCGAATGCCATTCAAAACAAACTAACAAAAGCGAGCAACTCACAAAAAAGTGGTAGCTTCATCGGCGTCGCTATTATGGGCGTCTTATCCGCCTTGATAGTTGGCCCGTGCGTTGCCGCGCCCCTGGCTGGAGCCTTAATTTATATCGGCAACAGCGGTGATGCCGTGCTCGGCGGACTGGCCTTGTTCGCTATGAGTCTCGGCATGGGCGCGCCACTACTAGCCATTGGTGCTTCGGCTGGAAAGTTACTGCCTAAAGCCGGCGCCTGGATGGCCGGAGTCAAAGCCGTATTTGGCGTTATGCTACTCGCCATTGCTGTGTGGATGCTGGAACGTATCGTACCTGGCGTGGTAAGCATGCTGCTGTGGTCATTGTTGTTTATATTCAGCGCCGTGTACCTCGGCGTGTTTGATCGCGTCGATGCCGGTATCGGCTGGCAACGCTTTCGCAAAGCCTGCGGCGTAGCCTTACTGATTTATGGAATTTTTGTCATGTTAGGTGCCGTCAGTGGCGGCGAGGATGTGACCCGCCCCCTACATGGCACCCACTTACTTGCCAGCCAGGCACAAGCAAGCCACGAACTAGCGTTTAAACCCATTAAAAACGTGGCAGACTTACAACGCGAAGTTGCAGCAGCCAGGCAAAATGGCACGCCAATCATGCTCGATTTTTATGCCGATTGGTGCGTGTCCTGCAAAGAAATGGAAAAATACACTTTCTCTCATTCTGACGTACAGCAAACACTTAATAATGTTGTATTACTGCAAGCCGACGTTACTGCCAATGACGATACCGACCAGGCTTTAATGAAACACTTTAATATTCCTGGCCCACCATCAATTATGTTTTTTGATGCCCAGGGTCGCGAACGCAAACCCTATCGTGTAGTCGGCTTTATGAAACCTGCACCTTTTAAGCAACACCTGGATAAAGCCTTACAACTATGAGCACCCCATCCTGGCGCAATCGCGCCATCAATATCGCCATTACCTTATTACTTATCGCTGGCGCCGCCGGTGTTGCCGTAAATCACTTTTACAAAAAGTCGCTAGCGACCACCCACCTCGGCAGCAAGCCAAACACCGGGCTTTCAACGAACAATAAGGCTGACAGCAAGACTCAAGAGCCAATCAAACGCCCTCACTTTACTTTGCCCGACATTGACGGCATTCAGCGTACCGTTAGTACCTGGGACGGCAAAGTATTGGTCGTGAACTTCTGGGCCTCCTGGTGCGAACCCTGCCTGCGCGAAATACCCGCCTTCGTCGACCTGCAACGCACCTATGGAGAACAAGGCCTGCAATTCATCGGTATCGCAGTTGAAGATATCAAACCAGTACGCGAGTTTCTAAAAAAAATCCCGATCAACTACCCCATACTCGTCCACCCCCGCGACACCATCCCCGTAGCCGAAGCCTACGGTAACGAATTCGGCATTCTGCCCTTCACCGTTGTCGTTAACCGTGATGGCAATATTGCCCACACCCAGCTCGGCGCGATCAGCCATGAAGAGGCTGAAGAGATTATTAAAGCATTGTTGTAATGGCGCCTTAATCAGCTAAAAGGCCTTTCACGGTGGCAAGCAAACCAAACAGCCATTCTTTCGCCCGACTACGCCACCATATTGGTCGCCATATCAAAGCCCTTCGACGCCGAGGTGATAGGAATACCCTTATCGTCAAAAGACGTGTACCTGACTTCAATATGGGTAAAGCTAATCTTTATCAACTCCGTCGGGCGGTTTTTATGCCTCGCCGAGCAGCTCACCGCATACTTGCTGATCAAGCAATTCTTCAGCCTATAGGCCATATACACCTCTGCACCATCACCTTTACCCGTTTTGGTCAAATGAATCTCAACGTCCTTGCCTTTACCGCAGCACGCTTCTGCAAATAATGCGGGGGTGGCGTCGTCCACCAGGCGCGTCATCATCACATCTGTGGCCTCGGTATTACTCGATTCACGATCACCCCGCGTTGACGGCGCAGACGTAATCAGCCGCCCAAGACTCCATCGCAGTTGATGCATGTTCATCCAGCCCTTATGCCCGGCGTCGCTGACTTGTCCAATGATACCGTCGTACTTTACAAATATAGACATTCTATTTTCTCCTTAAAATGTGTTAACGGGGTTTCTACTAAGTTTCTGCTAAGCCAGTGCATCAGCCGCCCTGTGCATCAGGCTACCAATCTCGCCAAGATTCACCTGACTGAAATCCGGATTGGCTATCGCGGCGGGTGCCTCCTCTATCGGCCACACATACACATGGTCTGTATTGTTATTCGGCACATCGTAGGATTCCACTTCCATCGTCCAGATCTCCGACAAAATGGCATGCAGTTCGTCTTTGCTATCCACCGTGTCACGGTGCGGGCCACTGCTCACCGTGGTGTCGTCAATCGGGTTACGACGAAATGCCGGTTTGGGTTCAAGGTCTGTCCACCGGGTATAATATGGCCCGGTTCGTAACCACCACGGCACTTGCTCTTCAAAGGTTTGAAGATATTTAACCTGTAAATGCGGGTCGAGCCTGATTAACACTCGCCGACCGCTTAAACTGTGGCGGTTTTGCCAGGCGTGATATACCGCTAAAATGTCCTGACAAATGGGCACAAAAGCGTCTTTAATCAGCCCATCACGTGCGCCGCTGCTGCTGGTATCAATCACTCCGTGTACATCATGTTTAATCACCTTTTCGCAAAAACCGACCAGATTTATCTCGGAGCTGTAGTCATTTCTTTTTTTCAGCGCAATGTCATTAAGGTTTTCTGTAATAGCCGTCGCAAGTGGTGTGTCTAAAAATTCTGTACGCGCACCATCCAGTCCATCAACAAAGGCATCCGTGACGTTGGCATAACTGCCCTTGAGCAAGCCATTAAGCGCGGTGGCGTTCTTTTTATAGGCCTTTTGGTAGGCCGTCATGGCGATATGGGTCATGGTTAGCGGAATCGCCAGCTTCGTGGCAATGGCGCCCCCGGCTTTGGCCCAATCGGGAAACAACAGCTTGGTGGCCTGCATGCCCAGCCCGATGGCCGCCGCGTTTTTAAATATCGGGTCGATGTTGCGCAGTTGCGGTTGCAGGTGTGCTTCACTATGTGCCACGTTGGTATAGTTTTTAGCCCATTCACCCATTATAGAATCGAAGGCTCTTTTCGCCGCATTTTTAGCCTCGGTTTCGGTAACTGCCATGGTTTATTGCTCCTTTTGTGTCGGGGTTTCTGTCAGCGGTTTTTCAGGTGGCGTAATCTGCACATCGTATTGCGCCAGTTCCTTATTCAGCCAGGTAAAATCAAATTCTTCATGGTGGCCCGGCTCACCTGGGCACAGTTTTACCTTGGGCTTTCTTTCAATATAGCTATGGTCATAAATGTTGCGCCACACATCGGGGTGGCCGCGCAACCATTGGCCTACCTCTTTTTCGGCTTGGGCAACGGCTTCATCATTCAGCCTGCCTTCAAGCCATTGCGTACTGCGCAGCTTATAACTGTAGTCGTCGTACTGTTTGCCAATGCCACGAAAACGCGCCTGTATCTCCCAGAGGCGGCTCCATTTGTAATATTCRACATCGTAACGTGKGCTGCCTSGCTYGGGATACATCCATTTCGCGTTTGTGCGCTGCTCAACGGCATAATTAAGCAARCCRCTTTGCAARGACTGATCAAGCCAGTAATACASCTTGTCATACCAAAAGGCATCYAAYTTTATGGGGTSTTTSRCKTCKYYTRRSKGKAAYKTSTSCMTKAAMWMRWWRWTATNANNCATACASWGCRCAAGCCCGAATTGGGCAACAGCATTGCCGCTGGCCGCGCCACGTTGCGCCCAGTACAAGGCATCGCGYATCGATACCGGCTTTTTGTCATCAGGTAGCCGCTTTAACKCAACGTATTCACCRTCGGGGCCGTACCCCTCAACACCATCAAAGACCARCTCACCGTATTTGCCCTCCGGGTCGTAGACATATTGRKSACGACGGCCATAGCAAAATTCTCCCAGTGTGGCCTGCGCCTCGGCATAGCCTTGTTYGGCYAAATCCAGCAGCGCATAAAYATCCAYATTGACTCTGWRGCGGGATGTTAGTCTCAGGTCGGAYCGGGTTTCTTTAGGCAGCTCGCAGCTATCGCGATGGGGGTGCTCAAACACCTCGGCTGGCAACACATCTTGCGGTGTCCATTGGCTGAAATTGGGATAACCTTTACCCGAATGGTAGAAATCCTCAAAGCCATTACGGTTGGGGCTATCATAGGCCACCCACTCGTCCCAGGTCATGGCGGTGGTGGGGTGAATCTGGTTGCTTGGCAACAGCGGGTTGCTGTCTTCGGCACTGGTGGCCTTTGCCTCATCCTTATCAGCGTCCAGCTTGTCGCAGGCGCCAAGGCTAAGCGCTAAAAAAGCCAGCAGTATGCCCTTGCTTAATAGTGATACAGTCGATTTCATTGTGGCTCGCAGATTTTCTATCGTCATGGACAGGAGTAGACGGGAAACAGAATCATGGCATATGCAACAGTCTTCCAAACGCGTGTGCTCAGCGTCGGGAGCGTGTAGTTGTCCTTAAATGAGGTTTCAAAAACGGGAGTATGTTGTGTATTTTAAACAACTATCAACTATAAAGAACCCAACACAATTTGTCTGTAGGATATTGGCTATAAAAAGTGTAGGGATAGGGAGATAGGGGCTGTTTTTAAATTGAATGCCTCCCCNTGCTGCGTCTTCAGCTTGATCTGCGGTTAATGCCATAATCATTCACCTTTTTGTGTCGGTTTCTGTCAGCGGTTTTTCAGGTGGCGCAATCTGCACATCGTATTGCGCCARTTCCTTATTCAGCCAGGTAAAATCAAATTCCTCGTAATGCCCCGGCTCACCTGGGCATAATGTCCTCGCAGCACTTCTTTCCGCATAGCTATGGTCATAAATATTGCGCCAGACATCAGGGTGGCCGCGCAGCCATTGGCCTACCTCTTTTTCGGCCTGGGCAACGACGTCATCACTCAGCCTGCCTTCAAACGCTTGGGTGCTGCGCAGCTTGTAGGTGTATTCGTCGTACTGCTTGCCGATGTCGCGAAAACGCGCTTGTATCTCCCAGATACGTTTCCATTTGTAGCGATCAATATCGTAGCGTGGACTGCCTGGCTCAAGAGACATCCATTGTGAGATCGCTCGCTGTGTCACAGCAGAATTAAGCAAGCCGCTTTGCAAGGACTGATCAAGCCAGTAATCAACCTTGTCATACCAAAAGGCATCGATGTCAATGGGCTGTTTGGCTTCGCTTGGCGGTAACTTGTCCCTGAACAAATAAATGTTATGCATACACTGCACAAGCCCGAATTGGGCAATGGCATTGCCGCTGGCTGCGCCACGCTGCGCCCAATACAAGGCATCGCGTATCGATACCGGCTTTTTATCGTCGGGTAGCCGCTTTAACGCAACGTATTCACCGTCGGGGCCGTACCCATTAACAACGTATTCACCGTCGCCGTACCCCTCAACACCATCAGAGGCCAGCTCACCGTATTTGCCCTCCGGGTCGTAGACATATTGGGGGCGACGGCCATAGCAAAATTCTCCCAGCGTCGCCTGCGCCTCGGCATAGCCTTGTTTGGCCAAATCCAGCAGCGCATAAATATCCATATTGACTCTGAAGCGGGATGTTAGTCTCAGGTAGGATCGGGTTTCTTKAGGCAGCTCGCAGCTATCGCGATGGGGGTGCTCAAACACCTCGGCTGGCAACACATCTTGCGGTGTCCATTGGCTGAAATTGGGATAACCTTTACCCGAATGGTAGRARYSYTCAAAGCCATTACGGTTGGGGCTATCATAGGCCACCCACTCGTCCCAGGTCATGGCGGTGGTGGGGTGAATCTGGTTGCTTGGCAACAGCGGGTTGCTGTCTTCGGCACTGGTGGCCTTTGCCTCATCCTTATCAGCGTCCAGCTTGTCGCAGGCGCCAAGGCTAAGCGCTAAAAAAGCCAGCAGTATGCCCTTGCTTAATAGTGATACAGTCGATTTCATTGTGGCTCGCAGATTTTCTATCGTCATGGACAGGAGTAGACGGGAAACAGAATCATGGCATATGCAACAGTCTTCCAAACGCGTGTGCTCAGCGTCGGGAGCGTGTAGTTGTCCTTAAATGAGGTTTCAAAAACGGGAGTATGTTGTGTATTTTAAACAACTATCAACTATAAAGAACCCAACACAATTTGTCTGTAGGATATTGGCTATAAAAAGTGTAGGGATAGGGAGATAGGGGCTGTTTTTAAATTGAATGCCTCCCCTGCTGCGTCTTCAGCTTGATCTGCGGTTAATGCCATAATCATTCACCTTTTTGTGTCGGTTTCTGTCAGCGGTTTTTCAGGTGGCGCAATCTGCACATCGTATTGCGCCAATTCCTTATTCAGCCAGGTAAAATCAAATTCCTCGTAATGCCCCGGCTCACCTGGGCATAATGTCCTCGCAGCACTTCTTTCCGCATAGCT
>NVRF01000030.1 GCA_002400775.1 Gammaproteobacteria bacterium | reverse complement strand
TTTCCATGTGAAAGACACATTTCTTGCAAACTATTTTACCTCTATTGCTCGCTTATTTCCTTAAAATTAAGGACTTAGGTATTCTTCAGGGACGACTAACTAAACCTCTATAATTCACAAAGCAAAAGAATTCTTATCATTATTCTACGGCATGTTTGGTAGATTCAGGTATTAATGCACACCGGTACATATAATTCTGGTATGTAAGACACGCCCACTTTTTTGATTCTACACATTCCGCTGAGAATTGTTTAAATCGAAAACACATTCTCTCGATAAAACTTCAGCTCTGCAATAGAGTCGCGAATATCTTGCATGGCCAGATGTTCTGAGCTTTTTGTAAAGCCTGCGGCGGCTTCCGGTTTCCAACGTTTAACCAGTTCTTTGATGGAGCTGACATCGAGGTTGCGGTAGTGAAAATACTCTTCCAGCTCTGGCATGCAACGATGTAAAAATCGTCTGTCCTGGCAAATGCTGTTTCCGCACATGGGTGATTTGCCTTTATCAATATAACGACTGAGAAATGCGATAGTTTGCTCTACCACGCTTTGCTCGGTTTCGGTGCTGGCTTTAACGCGCGCGGTAAGCCCGGAGCCGCCGTGCTGTTTGGTGTTCCACCCGTCCATGCTGTTCATCACTTCATCTGGCTGATGGATAGCGATGACCGGCCCTTCTTCCAAACTATTTAATTCGCTGTCGGTTATAATGGTAGCGATTTCGATAATGCGGTCGTTGTCAGTATCGAGCCCTGTCATTTCCAGGTCAATCCAGATCAGGTTGTCATCATTTTTCACAATAGGTTCTCTCAAATTAATTTTGACTATTCTAGCAAAGACTTTCAGCAGTAGTACGATGCATGACTAAACCCAATAGCACTGGACTTGTCGTAACACGCCATGGCGCGACGGCTGAAGTGTTAACTGACGATGGAACACTCCGCACCTGCCATCAGCGCAAATCAAAGAATGCAGCGGTAGCGGGTGATCGGGTCGAATGGAAAGAAGGTGTCGATGAGAATGGCATTATCACCAAACGATTGCCGCGCAAAAATGTGTTGGCGCAACGCAAGGACATTAAACGCGTTAAGGAGATTGCGGCTAATTTAGATCAAATCGTTATCGCCTTTACGGTTAAACCYCATTACGACCAGTTTTTGATTGATCGCTATATCGCAATTGCTGAACAGCAAGGGATTACACCCGTTTTATTGGTGACCAAGTTCGACATCATCAAAGACGAAATGTCAGCCAAGATTGAACAACTGATTACTACTTATCGTGATATCGGTTATCAGGTGATTAGCTCAAGCCAGGCAGAGCAAACCGGACTGGATGTGGTGCGTGCTGCACTGAAAGATAAAACCAGTGTGCTGGTTGGGCAATCGGGTGTCGGCAAATCCTCATTAGCCACCGCCATACTACCTGACGTGACGATTGCTACGGGTGAGCTGACTTCACGTGGCGATCAAGGCAGTCATACCACCAGCACCACAATCCTGTATCCGCTTCCCTTTGGTGGCTATCTGGTTGACTCGCCGGGTATACGTGATTTTTCGATGTGGAATCTTGCGGCGGACGAACTCGCCGCTTGCTATATTGAATTTAAACGTTACACCGATGAGTGCAAGTTTCACAATTGTCGTCATCTGAATGAGCCAGTTTGCGGTGTTAAAGCTGCGGTGGCACGTAAAGAAATTAGTGAGTCGCGTTATAACAGTTATGTCGCCACCTACGAAATCCTGGCAGGCAATCAGCAACACTAGCCCCCTAGCTTCCGGCTCAAGCAGAACCACCGCCGATACGATAATATAGCTGTCTTACATCAGACAGCGTGCTTGATGCGTATCAGCCTCTATCCCAATAGCGCTGCATTTCGTAATATAAAAACGAAGCAGTCCAGGTAATTAACAGTAGCCCTGTTAATGATTCAAGCCCGACAAGGTGTCTGATATGGCCGTGCGGCTGAATATCCCCAAAACCCAGGGTTGTAAACGTTGTATAAGAGAAATAGACGCAATCCATCAGCGAGCCGTCGAAGTTACTCTCCAAGTATCCCCATACCCCAATTTCAGGAAGAAAATAATAGGCCAGGGAAAAAAGCCATATCTCGATACTATGTGCAATTAAAGCGATAAAAACACCAAATACAATTCTGAAACGGTGCTTTATTTTTATTTTTGGAATGATCGCAGAAACKCGATAGAGAAATTCATAATGAATCAGCACTGCAAGCGAAACAATAATACTGTTTACCAGAAATACCGCTAACATATAATTTTCACCCTGCTTATTGAAACGGCTTGATCACTTTTTTGCGGCCTATTATATTCCTGTAGGCGCAAGAACTCTAATTAGCTATCCATAGCGTAGCGCTGAACTTAATGTATGAGCATATTTAGAGATACTGGAGGTATTATTAATACAAGAATGCTCCTGACCGCAGCTACGCGACCAACCAAAAACCTTAACCACCCATTAACAAGGCTACCGCCTCAACAGGCCGTTCTGGTTCAACCAGCATCATCGCTGTGAGTATTACAAAAGCGCGTGCGATCAAAATGCCTTTACCTTGCGCCGCGTGATCTTCACGCGCGTCGTTATCGCCTTTCAACAATTGGCGGCCGGCAATAATCTGTAAGGTGTAAAGCACATAGAGCGTGATCAGTAACAGCAAATGTGTCCATATCATGAACGAGAAGATTTCTTCTTGCTCAATCAAACGTCGATACCAATCGCGTGTGGAATAAAGATAAAACGGCATGCACAAATCGTAGACAACAATGGCGCACATCACCGGCACATGAAACCAGGTTTTGCTGTGATAGCGATACGCCAACAACATCAGGACATAAGTCGCTATAGAAACCAGCACGGGGCCAGAAAAATTCATATAGCGACACTCATGTAGAGAAATTCATTTTACAAGCTAACCGTTAGATTTGTTGACGACCGGCAAAGGCATGCGCCAATGTGCCGGTATTGACGTACTCCAACTCACCACCAAAAGGCACGCCATAGGCAATGCGACTGGCTTTAAGCTCATGGGTGTGCACCATCTCACTGATGTAGTAAGCCGTAGCTTCACCTTCAACGGTGGGATTAGTGGCAAGAATAACTTCTTGCACAGTGCCAGCGCTTAAATGTTTATCGAGCAGATCCAGGCCGATATCTTCAGGCCCGATATTGTCCAATGGTGATAAATGCCCCATTAAAACAAAATACATGCCTTTGAAAGCAGTCGACTGTTCGATAGCGATAACATCCGCCGGGGTTTCGACCACGCAAAGCTGCGCAGGGTCGCGACGCACATCGGAACAAATGTTACATAGCTCAACTTCACTGAGTGTACGACAGCGACTGCAATAACCTACTTTATCGGACGCTTGCGACAACATATTCGATAAATGGATTGCGCCCTGGCGATCGCGTTCAAGCAGATGAAAGGCCATGCGCTGCGCCGATTTTGGGCCGACGCCTGGCAAACAACGCAAGGCCTCGATCAGCTGGGTAATCAGCGGGGAATAGTTCACGAAGCGTATTGATTCGACAAGCAGATTAAAATGGTAGCTTCATGCCGGCAGGCAAATTCATGCCTCCAGTTAATGACCCCATTTTTTCTTGCGTCGTTGATTCAACGGTACGCACGGCATCGTTAACTGCTGCAGCAATCAAGTCTTCAAGCATTTCTCTATCATCCATCAAACTATCATCGATAGTGACTTTACGCAGATCATGACGACCGGTCATCACAACGCTAACCAAACCACCGCCGGCTTTACCTTCAACTTCCATCTGTGCCAGTTCTTCCTGCGCCTTTGCCATGTTCTCTTGCATTTTTTGCGCTTGCTTCATCAAACCGCCAATACCACCTTTCATCATTTTCTTCACCTTTCTATCTATTACTAAATTACTACTATTAAATTAACTCTTATTAGAGTTGTTCTGGTTAGATTCACTCTGGCGGACGTATTGAGTCCGCTTGCATTTCTGCACCAAATACTTCTTTCAATTGCTGCACGGTGTTGTCATTTTCTAAGGCGGTGCGGGCCTTGTCGACCTTTTGATCGTAACGCGCCTTGGCTTTTGCCGCAGGCGTATTATTTGCGACACCCCTCTCTAAAATTAATTTTGTTGATGCACCATAACGCTGTTGCAAAGCGTGTTCGAGCCTTTTCTCTAATCGCTCATTATTTAAATGAGCCTGCGATTCGTTAAGCGTGAGTTTAAACACATTATTGTCTTTACTCTGCAATACAGAGTGAACGGCAAGCTCGCGCACCAAGGCCTCCAACCCTAGTGATTCAACAATCTCTTCCCATTCATCAGTGCTGGTATCTACGGCCACTGATAACTCAGGCGCAGCCGGTTTTTCTGCTTGCTTAACAGGCGCGGCTTTACTTGGCTCTGCTTCAACCGGCTTTGACCTGGCGGTTAGCCTGTCAGGAATTTGCACAGCGGCTGAGCTGGCTACTGGTCTGGCAATTGGCGCGGAACCTGGCTTAGCTGGGCTAGTCGGATTCGCTACGGCTGCTGACTTTTTTTTTGCAGCACTCGCCATAGCCATGGCAGCGGCCGCGGTTCTCGGCGCGGGTGTTGAAGCAGACAATATAGGTGCTGAAGTAGAAACAGAAGCTGCGGCAGACTGTGAATGCGTAGACTGCGCTCTATTGCTCGCTGCCGGAGCTGGCGTTACTACTGATGTACCCCCTTCTGCTGGCTTAAACGCCAACATACGCAGCAAGGTCATCTCCAGGCCACTGCGTACATCAGGCACATAAGGCATGTCGCGGCGCGCTATAACAGCAATTTGATAAAAAAGCTGTACATCTTCGGCAGCAATGCGGCTGGCGAAAGCAGTCAATTGTTCACGTGTTGCCAGGCGGTCGTCATTCAACTGTGGATGTGCTTGCAACATGGCAATCAAATGTAAGCTGCTGATAAGTTCAGCCAGTACCGCATTGGCATCGGAACCCTGCTCCATTAATGTGCCAACAATCTCTAATAAACGAGCGGCGTTGGCATCGGCGAGGGCTTCAAGCAGTGACACAACATAATCGTGACTGATGGAACCGAGCATGGCGCGCACATCATCAGCAATAATTTTCTCATTCGAAAAAGCGATAGCCTGGTCAAGCAAACTTAAACTATCACGCACACTGCCCTCGGCAGCAGCAGCGATCTGTGTTAGAGCAGCCGCTTCAAAGCCAATGTTCTCGCTTTTGAGTATTTTCTCTAAGTGCCGGCTAATCGACTCTAAAGGTAGGCGCTTGAGATTAAATTGCAGACAACGTGACAAAACGGTAACCGGCAACTTTTGTGGATCGGTCGTTGCCAGTAAAAATTTAACGTGAGGTGGCGGCTCTTCCAGCGTTTTCAATAACGCATTAAAACTGTGGTTAGAGAGCATGTGTACCTCATCAATGAGGTACACCTTGTAGCGCCCACGTGACGGCGCATAAGGGACGTTATCAAGCAGCTCACGAGTATCGTCGACCTTGGTACGTGAAGCAGCGTCGACTTCGATGAGATCAATAAAACGGCCTTCATCAATCTCTTTGCAAGCGCTGCACTGCCCACAGGGCTCGGCAGTCACCCCGATTTCGCAATTGAGCGCTTTAGCAAAAACACGGGCAATGGTGGTTTTACCCACGCCACGGGTACCACTAAACAAAAAGGCGTGATGAACACGTTCCTGTTTAAGGGCGTTCGTAAGTGGTGTCACCACATGGGCTTGGCCGACAAGTTCAGCAAATGTGCGTGGGCGCCATTTGCGGGCCAGTACTTGATAACTCATTGCACTATCGTAACTGTTTCAAAGCGGCTGGGACAGGAGAAGAGGCGACCCGTACCCGCCTTACCCCGGCACACGTGTCCACTGCTGCCGCTGCTCCCTTCCAGGCCTGACGGGGTTCACAATATAACGTTGCGGGGGGACAGACACGAGCCGCCAAACCCAAACGAGTCATTATACGCGATCTGTTAATGCTGCGGTGCAGACAAAGCAAAATATGATGTTTACTCTAATCACTGGTCATACAAAATCTATTGTTATACTATAACAACAATGACCCTATTACACCGCATCCTTTTCCTCGCCTGCCTGTTTATCTCAGTACAAACCCACGCGGCCATGCATAGCTATAGCGAGGAGCACCTTGATACAAAAGAGACCAGCGGGTGTCAATCTCCTCTACACCATATCGACAGCGAACTGTCTGTTCCTGAAGCAATTGTACTGAAGCAGCCATTACTGGCAACCGCTACCATCACCCCGTCTCTTGGTCACACACCTACAAACGTCACGTATCGTTTACCTATTCGCGGCTCACCCGTTCTCCTCAGCTAAAACACACCGCTTCTTAAAGCACTCTGTCTGACAGAGTGCGGCTCATGTATTTTTCGGATAGTTTTGAGGACAACAAATGAACACGCACACACTTAGCGTTGCTACGCTGACCCTTGCCACCAGTCTGGCACTTTTACACCCCGCCCATGCCGATGTATTATCAAGCCCCACTTCCGCACGCTCGGCGCAAACCGTTTCCACTTCCAGCACCAATTTTAACCCGGCGATCAGCTTGATTCTCGACGGCCGTTATGTCGCCACTAATCTCGATGAACTCGAACTGCCAGGTTTTCAGGCAGGCGGAGCAGAGCCACCGGCAGACGGCTTCGGCCTTGGTGAGTCGGAACTTTCCATCAGCGCCAACGTTGATGACAAAATTTTTGGCTGGTTTACCCTCGCCATCGAAGAAGAAGATGGTGAAACCAAAACCGAAATCGAAGAGGCCTACATCGAAAGTCTCGGCCTGGGCAGTGGCCTGACGCTGCGCGGCGGGCGTTTCTACTCGCATCTCGGCTATGAAAACCCGGTTCACGACCACGCACTTGATTTTACCGATCGCGCGCTGGTCTATAGCGCTATGTTTGGCGGCAACCTCCTGGGTGATGGTGTCCAGGCACGCTGGATCGCCCCGACAGAATTTTTTCTGGAGTTAGGCGTCGAGCTCACTGACGGTGAGGATTTTCCTGGTAGCGCCAATGACAACAGCATTGGCTCTACCATCATGTTTGCCCGCACGGGTGGCGACTTCGGCGTCAGCCATGCATGGCGCCTGGGAACCAGCCACTTTTCAGCAGATTTTGATGATCGACCAAATGCTGAGCAGGCAGATCCCAATATCGCTTTTTCAATTGCCGATGGCAGCAGCGATATTTTTGGTATCGATTTTGTCTACAAGTGGGCGCCTAACGGCAACCCCACGCAACGCAACTTTAAGCTGGCCGCCGAATACTTTTTGCGTGACGAAGACGGCATCGCAACACTTAATGACGGTGGTAACACGGCAACCGCTAATTATGACGGCGATCAGTATGGTTTTTATATCCAGGCACTGTACCAATGGCGCCCCCAGTGGCGCGCTGGCCTGCGCTACGACCAAATATCATCTGATAACCGCCTCACTGGCTTTGACGGTGGCGCAACCACGCAAACCTTTGCCGGTTTAGCTGACGAATCCGGCTTGATAAGTGACGAAGATCCGACGCGCTGGACAGCCTCCGTCGACTTTTCACCAAGCGAATTTTCGCGTTTTCGTTTGCAGTACAGTCAATTCGATAGCGGACAAGTAAATGAAGACACCCTTATTCTTCAATACATTGTCAGCCTTGGCGCACATCCAGCACATTCCTTTTAGGAGAATCTCATGGTTACTGTCATTCAACGCATAATTGTCACGGTGATAGCGGGCCTATTGGCATTTACAAGCTTCAGCGCACAGGCAAAGATTCGCGTCTTTGCCTGTGAGCCCGAGTGGGGCTCCCTGATTGAAGAACTGGCCGGCGATCAGGCCAAGGTATTTGTTGCCACCACAGCACAACAAGACCCGCATCACATCGAGGCACGACCGTCACTCATCGCAAAAATGCGCCGTGCCGATATCGCAGTATGCTCCGGTGCCGAACTCGAAACCGGTTGGCTACCCCTGCTGCTTCGTTCCAGTGGCAATAAAAAAGTGCAAATAAACCAACCAGGGTATTTTGAAGCCGCCTCTTTTGTTAACAGGCTGGAGATACCGACCGTAATCGATCGCTCACTTGGCGACATTCATGCATCCGGCAACCCGCATGTTCATCTCGACCCACATCGCTTGTTAATCATTGCCGCAGCACTGTCAAAGCGACTTGGCGAAATAGATAGTGGCGCAGCGAATCACTATCAACAACGTTACGATGACTTCAGTAAACGCTGGCAAGCGGCAACAGAACAGTGGCAGCAACGGGCAGCCTCACTACGTGGGGCAGAAGCGATTGTTCATCATAGAGATTGGAGCTATCTGTTTAGCTGGTTAGGCATTAAAGAGGTCGCACAATTGGAACCCAAACCCGGGGTTCCACCAAGTGCAGCACACCTTGCCAAACTCAAACAACAGCTAGCCAACTCACCCCCACAGTTTATTATTTATGGACCACACCAAAGCGCCAAAGCAGCCAACTGGCTGGCAAAACAAACAGGCAGCCCGGCACTACAGTTACCCTATACTGTTGGCGGTGATAAGCAGGCCAATGATCTGTTCAGCCTGTTTGACGTCACGCTGAATAAGTTGCTCACCACAATCCCCTGATGGACACCAGCGCACTTGATATCAGCATTTTCGGCCCGGCATTCGCTGTCGGGCTATTAGTGTTGGCAACACATGTTCCGCTGGGCCGCGAGGTCATTAGCAAGGGAATTATTTTTATCGACCTTGCCATCGCTCAAATCGCCGCTTTAGGTGTGTTAATCGCGCTATCTTTGGGGTTCGAGGCCCACGGCTGGCACTTGCAAGTTACAGCCGTAAGCAGCGCCCTATTCGCTGCATGGCTGCTATCATGGTGTGAAACACGCTGGCCAAAAGTACAAGAAGCCGTTATCGGCATCAGTTTTGTGTTGGCGGCAACCGCGGCATTGATAGTCGTCAGCAAAAATCCGCATGGCGGCGAATACCTGAATGATGTGCTGGCTGGACAAATTCTCTGGACAAGCTGGTCACAAGTGCTAACGCTGGCACTCATCACAACGGTACTGCTAGCGGTTTGGCTGCTAGCAAAGATCAGAAAAAATCGGCTTGGTTTTTATATGTTCTTTGCTATTACTATTACTACTTCTGTGCAACTGATTGGCGTCTACCTGGTATTTGCCAGCCTGATCATACCTGCGCTGGCGACACTGAATAACAATAAAAATAGTGCGTTAATAATCGCTTGGCTAGTTGGCACTTTTGCTTACGCACTGGGACTGGCTGCCTCGGCGCTTTTTGACCTGCCTTCCGGCCCCACTATAGTTTGGGCCCTGGCACTCACGGCCTTGCTTTGGCGATTACCGTCATTATTCAAAAAAACTGGCCTCAAGCCATAAATCGAATAGCGGATTCTATGCATGCACTAAAAGACACCTCGAAAAATTAGAATATTTATTTCAAGGCAAGGCGGATGGCTTTCGAGAATCGCAGTTAACTCAATGCGTTAATGAGACTCGCAGACAGCCATCCAACGCAGCATTGGAGCAAATAGGCAATTTTCGAGGTACCCTAAAACATATTCCTGCAACGTCTTTATAGCGCAGCCTTTCTTCATCACCGTTCTTTACCACTGCGCCAGATAGAAACCAGAAGCCAGACACCACCAAGCCCCGCACCGATAAAACCAAACAGACCAAACAGTGGCAAACCCAACGCAGTCGGCCCACCCTCGACAGTCATTACAATCGACGAGCCAATAATCAAAGCCGCAGTCACGTTCCCCACCGCCATACGGCTSGCGCCGCGATCCAGTTGATCACCAAAGCGCATCAAGCGATCAACATCGATATGCAATTTAAACTTACCGCTACGGGCAGAGCGCAGCAGTTGACGCAGGTCTTGAGGTAGCCCAGTGAGCACATCCATAGTGCTGGTCAAGGTACGCCAGCCACGTCGCGCCAATGCATCGGGCGCGTAACGAGCCAGCATGGCACGCTTAAGGAAAGGCTCAGCCTCAGAGGCCATATCAAAGTCGGGATCAAGTTCACGGCCCATACCTTCAAGCGATACAAACGCTTTTACAAGTAAGGCCAGGTCAGCGGGCAAGGCAAGCTGATGGTCTCGCAGCAGCGTGGTGAGATCCGTCAATATCACGCTGAAATTAAGCTGTTTGAGTGGCACTCCGTGATATTGATCAACGAAGAAATCAATCTCGCAACTCAGGCTCTCGGTATCGACCGGGATGTTACCAGCCCAATCAAGCAATACCTCGACCACCTGTTCTGCTCTCTGCTCAACCATACCGTTGAACAGTTGAATAACCTGATAGCGGCGCTCTTCGGACAAGCGCCCAACCATACCGAAATCGATAAAAGCAATGCGATTTTGCGGCAAATAAAAGATATTCCCCTGATGTGGATCGGCATGGAAAAAACCGTCTTCCAGCATCATCTTAAACATTGCTTGTGCACCACAACGAGCGAGTTTTTTGCGATCAAGGCCAGCCTGCTCAATGGCATCGAGGTCATGACCAGCGATACCATCAATATATTCCTGTACGTTAAGACGCTCCCCCGTCCACGACCAAAACACTTTGGGGATAACTATATCCGGGTAGCCTTCAAAGTTACGCATAACCCGCTCCGCACTGCGACACTCGGCGGCCAAATCAAGTTCGCGCCGCAGCGAAAGCGTGAATTGACGCACCACCTCCCTTGGCCGGTAGCGACGTAAATCTTCAGACTCGGCGTCCATGATGGCGGCCAAGCGGTCAAGTAAGCGTAAATCCCCCTCAACAATGGGCCGAATACCCGGCCGCCGCACCTTGACGATAACCTCGTCGCCCGCCGGTAAACGTGCGCGGTAAACCTGAGCAATAGAGGCAGCCGCCAGCGGTTCGGGATTAAACCAGGCAAACACCTCTTCCGGCGCGGCGCCCAGATCCTGCTGCAACTGCTCGCGAATTTCGGCAAAAGGCACCACCGGGGCCCCGTCCTGTAGTTTTTCGAACTCGGCAATCCATTCGGGCGGAAAAAGATCGACACGTGTAGCGAGGATTTGCCCTAACTTGATAAAGGTTGGGCCCATCTCTTCGAGAGCACGGCGCACCCTCGCTGGCGGCTCCAGTCTCGCCAACCCATCGGCCTCCTTCCAGTGCAATATTTTACCGGCGCGCTCCAGGGCGCCAGCCATACCTAATCGACGCACCACGTCACCAAAACCATGGCGAATCAGAATCGAAGCAAGGTCATGCAGACGACCCAGATCACGCGCGGCACTGAGTGCTTCCCAAAGCACTAGTCTTTCTTACTGCGGGTTTTGGCCTGTAGGGAATCGGCAATACCCTCCAGAAAACCGGCCGCGGCCCGTGATAGCTGGATCGCTGTTTTTATCGCAGCATCACTGCCGGTACTAACGGTATCGCGCAAAGTCTTTTGTAATTCACTGCTAAGTGTAGCAACCGTATCAGCCGCCAGGCTGCCAACGGCCGTACCGCTATTTCGCGCATGCTGCGCCAGATCGTTCAAGGTCTCACTGACCGTTTCTTTCGAGGCCTTTGCAACATCCTTAACGGTATCGAGAAACAAATCCTCTAAAATCAGCAGGTCATCCAGTGCCCGTCTAAGATCCTGATTACCGAAGTCCTTCAGCCGACCGGCGGCTTCCTCAATCGCCAGCTTGGACGCCTCGGTTGATCTTGCCAGTGCTTCATCGACGCCGGCCATGGCATCCAGCAAGGCCTGCCGTGATTGTGTACCTTTAGCTTCGGCTCCCTGGCTGGCACCCAGCAACACHGCCTTGATAACCTGCTGTGTCCTTTTCGCATCGAGGCGCCCCTCGCTCAATGCCTTAAGAGTAATATCGCGCACTTCATTCTGAATATCTTCGCCCCGCTCMACAGCCGTGCGAGATGTTTCTTCAGCTTGGTCTAATACCTCATTTTTCTCATCATGTTCAGCCATTATTTTTGACTCCTGTTCACGAATCTTCAGGTTACCGTTGCGAAATGCTTGCTACAAAAGCCTGACAATATTATCGACAATAATGCTCTCTCTGTTCCTTGGTTACACGTAATCGATTACTACAGCAACTATATACCTGACTATATCTACAATTAATTCTGCTATGGTATCAACCAATCCTGATCTTTGCATAGTGAAGCCAAAAAATCCCCATCACCCACATAAGGTTTTATTGTAAATTACCTATTTTCAGGTATTGGCGGCAGCCCTTTCAATCTACGTAGCAAACTTCCCCTTGGCTGGTCTTTCCCTGACAACAAAAAACTTAATAAATAAATATCATTCAGAACTTCTATCATTTTGAATTCACTGGGTTCATGCCCGCAAAATAACACCGCATCTTCGGGTTGCAGCTTGGTGTTCTCGTCGGGAAGCAATATTAATTCATCTTTGCGCTTGAGAAGCATCGGAACGCAACGCAGCTTACGTGTATGTTGTGATGAATCTTTTAAAATTATGTCCAGGGTAATTGGATATTGAGAGCACAAAGCTGTAAATGCCGGGGAATCRGATTTGTCCAGTATTACACTCCAGCAGTGAGGTAAGTTTTCTCCCAGTATCGCGGCAATTTTGTCCACCAATGATTTTGCCCATTCATCATTTTCATGTCGCGCCAAATTCAAAAAATCAAATAATAAAGGCATATTGATTCGGGATAGCACTTTGCGCGCTACAATGCGACCGGGCTGCATTACCCAGTGGCACTTCGCTGAATGAAATACTCTTTTGTTAGAACTACGATTTTGACGAATAACGCAAAACAGATCTGAATTTAACTCTTGAGCTGTCATGATAATCGAAAGATTGTTTGGGTCATTATCAGTTCCGGCGATGATTCCTGCCGCCTGACCGATTCCTGCTTCTCGCAGAGTGACTGTTTCGGTCCCTCGACCGACAATAATRTTTTCTGGTGCGTTAGTTTTTCCTGGTTCTGCTTCGATGATTGTCGTTTCACATCCAATATCACTTAAGTACTTTTCGAAATATTTACCAAACCGTCCGTATCCACAAATAATCCAGCGACCTTTMGGTGGAGCAAGACCAATATCGCTAGCACGATATCTATCATCTGTAAGCCACTCCATTAGCAAAAATAAGTTAGGTGACTCAATCGCAATACTAAATCTGTCTGCAAAAGATATATAAGGGTTTATAATATAATCAGTACCGAAAGAAGCCATATTAGCTTCACCATCCTCACTTTCTGCTCGACAAACCACAAAAATATCAGGTGCAATTAGTTTGGTCACGATAGCAACCATTAAATTTACTTCGTCCTGGTCAGTAAGGGCTAGAACACCCTTACAATTATCTTTTTTTAATCCTGCAGCAACCAGTGCGTCAGTATCAGAGGCATCGGCACATAATGCCGGAATATCCAAACTAAAATCAGYGACTTCCAGGTTGTCAATRCTGGCTTGCCTGTTATCGATRACTACCGCGTGTATTCCTTGTTTAATCATGGCATTAAGCACTAAAAATCCCGCATCACCATAACCGCAAATAATATAGAAAGGCTCGGTTATTCGATTGACGCTGTGATTAAATCTCGCCTGATTGACAACTTGTTTAAATGCACTGGATTGCATAATTGAGAGCAAAGTACCAATTGCATATAACCATGAGATAACCGTTGAATACAGCGCGAAAGTAGTCCATAAGCGTTGTGCATCGGTAAACGGGTACGGAATCTCACCAAACCCTATAGTAGAGCCCATAAAACTTACAAAATAAAAGGCATGGAAAAAATCCATTTTCCAGGGATTCCCCATATCGTCCTGCCCTGGAATTGTAACAAAACCTAAAATGGAAATTGCATAGCTACTAATGAGAATAATTAAAGGCAAACGCATTCGCCTTAGCAACATAAAAACTTTGTTACTCGTCATTTATCCGGCCCCAACACTAACGTCTAACACGCGACGCCTCTATTACCAGTAAAACAACGGATGTAATATTAGCGAGCAATGCGCCACCAGAAAGAGAAACAATACTACTCATGTGTTCTGGTGTCATGGGTTGATTCAATCCATAGACAATTATTGCCCAGACCAATGCAGCAGTAATTAGCTGTACATCTGCGACTAAACTGGTTGCTAACAAATAGGAACCAATTTGACTTCGATCACCAAACTTCATAACCGTCGCAATTAAGCTAATAACAATCGCTGCAAACAATTCATAAACAYTGTGATGCGCTAGYACATCAATATCACCRAGAAAAAAACCAAAATTTAAAGTTAACGCCATAACAATAATAAAGGCGAACGCTACCTTTTCAAAACTCATATCTGCCTCCGAATAATTGATGTATATATGTGCTATTTATGTTACCGAGAGAATAATAAATTTTATTTTCTGTGCATAGGATACTCTGATCGCAATGTTATCCGCCTGATTAGTTGAATAAATAGCATCCGAAAAATCTGCTTATAAAATAACATCATTTGTAGCAGTACAATTAGGGAACTTCTGAAAAAATACAGTGGGTGGATGATGGCAAGACAAAAAGAAGCGAATACCCCTAGGGAACGTGGAAAGCGCACGACTACRAGGATGCAGGRGGTAGAGCAACCCAGGAGCAGTTACCGAGTTTACAAGAGCAAATGAGCATTTTGAGCTTCTTTTTCTGAGCGTMCCTTGATGGGTGAACGCAGTCAGCGCCGCTTCAAGGACTTTTCCAGAGGTTCCTTAGCACTTGTGGCGATAAAGGAAAGATACCATCAAAGACTGAATATACCAAAATTTGATAATCAGCCACTGCCACAATCTTGTCATACCATACAAACTCTGTTGATATTCAACCGCCCTGTTTGCCCAGTTTTTCCAATTTTGCTAACCACTTTTTGCCAACCTCTGGTTTCATATCCGCCACCATGCCGATTAACGTTTCGTTTATCGGGGAAATACCCACAAAACCGAGAATATTGCGCTCTAGCGACTTGATGCTATGAGCACGAAAATACCAACGATAAACCAATGCAGGCATCCCCATGGTGACAACCACGCGCGCTGATCGCCCGCCGAGTGCCTTACGAGTCAGCGGGTTTATGCCCTCACGCGAAAATGCAAAGCCGGGACGCGCCACTTGCTCAAGAAAACCCTTGAGTAACGCAGGCATGTCACCAAGCCAAAGCGGGAAGAAAAACAACATATGTTCAGCCCATTTGATGTCTTCCTGCGCCTCACCCAAACTATGCGGCAATAGGCCCTTTTCCCATTCGTGCTGGCTGCGCAAAAACGGAAAATCGATCGTTGCTACATTGATGCGCCTGATTTCGTGACCTGCTGCCGCTGCACCCTTGGCGTAGGCATCCTCCAGCGCGTGGCACAAATGGACCTCGCTGGCATCGGGGTGTCCTTGAATTAACAGAATATGTTTACTCATGACGCTCTCCAAAAATGATATTCGGTTTGCTTTGAGAACAGTGCTGGCACACGATAGCATAAACCCATACGCAATCCGCATGATGAATTAACACGGTGCTGCCGCATAAAGTCAGGGTTACTTGTCAGCTTATTTGCGCAAGCATTCTGTCTTTGACCAATGCAAGGCTTTAGCTGTCAACAACGCGGTACCCGTTTATTCTGCCAACCACCACGCGACCTCTGCTCCGGCACGCAGTGGCACGAGCATGTCAGCACCGTAAGACAGTTCGGCCGCTACGATCCATGGCTCCCTAACTAGCGTTAAGGTATCACTGTTGCGTGGCAGTTGATAAAAATCCGGGCCGTGGAAGCTTGCGAACGCTTCAAGCTTGTCAAGTGCACCGGCCTGCTCAAAGGCCTCGGTGTAGAGCTCAAGTGCAGCGTGGGCACTGTAAATTCCGGCACAGCCGCAGGCGGATTCCTTGGCGTGGCGCGGGTGCGGTGCGCTATCGGTGCCCAGAAAAAAACTTGGGTTGCCGCTCGTCGCGGCGGCGATAAGCGCTTGGCGGTGCTCCTCGCGTTTCAGCAGCGGCAGACAGTAATAGTGTGGTCTAAGACCTTTCTCGAATAAGGCATTGCGATTGAACAGCAGATGGTGGGCGGTGATAGTCGCGGCAACGTTGTCAGGGGCCTCGCGCACAAACGTGGCAGCCACACTGGTAGTAATGTGCTCAAGCACCATACGCAGACCGGGAAATGCACGCACCAGCGGTGCCAAATGGCGCTCAATAAATACGGCCTCACGATCGAAAACATCCACCGCAGGGTCAGTCACCTCGCCATGCATAAGCAAGGGGATATTATGCTCCTCCATCGCCGCGAACAGAGGGTAACAGCGCCTGATATCGGTCACACCAAACTCGGAGTTGGTGGTTGCATCCGCCGGATAATATTTTACCGCATGGACAACGCCACTAGCCTTGGCTTTTGCAATTTCAGTGAGGGGCATGGTCTCGGTAAGGTGGAGTGTCATCAGCGGCTCGAATCGCATGCCTGCAGGCAGGGCTTGCAGAATTCGCTCACGGTAGGCCAGGGCTTGCTCGACGGTGGTGACCGGCGGCTTCAGATTAGGCATGATGATGGCGCGTGCAAACCGTCGCGCCGTATCCGGCAGCACTGCAGCCATGATGTCGCCGTCACGCAAGTGCAGATGCCAGTCGTCAGGGCGGATGAGAGTTAAATGCGTCATAGCTGGGTTCCGTAAAATCAATGTTCAAACATTTCAGTAAGTTTCAGTCCAGTAAGCTTGCGGATTGGATCGGGCACATTACCGCCATGCTCAGTATCCCATGTAACGAAATCATGGGGCAACCCAGCAGGCACCTACTAGTTCCTCGATTAAGAAGAGCCTGCGAGCTGTAACTCTTAAGTGCAGTTTGAATCAATTAAAAAGTGATAAAAATTTGCCATTAAAAACTTCATTGAGTAATGTATTTTTCCTTGTTTTTACAAACCAATTATTTGAGAAATAATGCCTGTTTAACATCCTTCAGCTCAATATTTGATGTGGCTGCCTCTGGGCTCGGTTCCATGAAGTATAGTGATTGTAGGAATAGGTCTTCGCTGAAAGTGCTTTGCCCACTCTTCACATAGAGCATGCATTTTCATGTTGAAGGGTTTGCACCGTTTAAATTTTATTACCCATATCGTACAAACCACCTCGGTATAGACGCGATTTCAAGCTTCCTCCGTTTCTCTGTGTACTACCGTTATTGCCTTTTCAAGGAAACCTCACAATAATGTCTTCTTACTGATCAACTAGATGGTCTACAAAACTCAACAACAACCGCACTATTAAGGAAAGAAAATGCGCATTATTCTCACCAAACCCAACATTCTGATATTACTACTTGGCGCTATATTTGTGTCAGCGTTTTTAACCGCTCTGCCTGTCGTGGCAGAAGCACCGCAGTCAACCTTGGGCTTGCGCGTACAAACTGCGGAAACACACGCTAAAATTACGCCCGAAGTAGCCCTTACCCTGCTAAAAGAGGGCAACCAGCGTTTTGTGTCTGGTAAGATGTACAAGCGAGATCTAAGAAAAAAAGCACTCATCACCTCCAAGGGCCAATACCCCTACGCCGCTATCGTTGGCTGCATTGATTCCCGGGCTTCGCATGAGCTGCTATTCGATGCCGGTATCGGTGACATTTTTTCCGCACGTGTTGCTGGCAACTTCGCCAACACCGATATTCTCGGTAGCCTCGAATTCGCTACCGCTATCGCCGATGCAAAGCTTATCGTTGTGCTGGGACATAGCGAATGCGGCGCCATAAAAGGCGCCTGTGATAACTTGAAAATGGGCAACTTGACGCATACTTTGAGTAATATCGCGCCTGCCATTTATTCCGTAGAAGGGTTTGAAGGTAAACGCAATTCCAAGAACAAAGCATTTGTCGACGCCGTCGCCCATGCTAACGTAGAACTAACAGTAGAGCATATCGTTGAAGCCAGCCCTATCATCAAGGCACTCAGTGATAAGAGACAATTAATGGTTGTTGGCGCAATGCTTGATATCGTCACTGGCAAAGTAACCTTCATGGAGCCGAGCTAACCAGCAACAAGGCGACACCATACCAATTTCCCGCCTGATGCTGGCAAGACGATAGAGATCATAGGCTCTATCGTCCTGCCTTTAGTAAGCCAGATGATAAATAGCCCGTGTCCGCATCTTTTGTTCACACAATTAAGCAGGGATCGAAGAGAGCTGTGTACTTGAAATACATCATTCACTTGCTTCAAGTACACTTTGATTTTTGAGTGTAATCAATTGTGCTTGAATGCGAGACCAAGCCCACACTCCCAATCTACCGCCAGGTCATGCCTTGCAATTATTCTAATTAAAAACACATTTTAGAACTCCTGAATCGTTGGACGAAGCACAATTTCATTGATATCTACTTCCACAGGCTGCTCAATCGCATAAGCAATGGCGCGCGCCACGGAATCCGCTGGAATCTCGTTTGCCTGATAGAACTCGCCCACTGCCTTTGCCGTGTCTGCATCGGTGCTGCCATCCTTCAATTCGGATGCCACGGCACCGGGAGAAATAATGGTAACGCGAAGGCTTGGCCCAGCTTCGGCTCGCAAACCTTCCGAAATCGCGCGAACTGCAAACTTAGTGGCACTATAAACTGCTCCAATTGGGCTAAATACTTTAAGACCGGCAACCGAAGCGATATTGATGATGTGCCCCGCACCCTGCTTACGCATTTGTGGCAACACGGCTGCGATACCGTAAAGCACCCCTTTGATGTTCACATCAATCATACAATCCCACTCGTCAACTTTTAATTTATCCAGGGGAGCCAGCGCCATGAGACCCGCGTTGTTAACCCACACATCCACTCGACCGAACTGCTCCATCGCCGTATTGAGCAATTTTTCAGAATCCTGGCGCTTTGTCACGTCCATTTTCACGGCAACAGCCTGCCCCCCTGCCGCTTTGATTTCGGCGACCAATTTTTCCAGCCGTGCAACCCGGCGTGCACCGATCACTACAGTGGCACCCAGCGTAGCAAGATGTCGAGCTGTGGCTTCGCCAAGACCGCTGCTGGCTCCAGTGATAACGACCACCTTGCCTGCAATGTTGTTCATATCTATTTTCCTTTATTTGTTGTCATTAAATTTTTTCTGTATCACCTATGTGTGAAGCAACTGAGGCAAAATGGAAGCGGGCCCGGTACACATATTTTCGCCCGCGAGCAATTAAAGGGAATGGAAAAACAGTAAAATAGTTATTCTCACTTGCCACAGCCTTCTGTAATTTATTTGAATAAATGTAGTTCTTTCTCAAAGAGAACAAAAAAAAAAATTAAACCTAAATACACTTGAAGTAAGTTAATCACATTTTCCAACTAGACTGACACACTAATTTTAGCAGTCGAGATTGCAAAAATTGTGATTGAGTGCAAGACCCTACCCTCATATCCTTCATCATCCGCATGATAACTTGATGCAAGACTGCCGTATATCGTTCGGGCTGCTTGTCATCTTACTTCCGCGAGCCTTCAAACATTGTCTATTTGTCCACTTCAGCCAATTATCGCATCGCATTACCAAATCCACCAAAAAATATAATTAAGCGGTTAACTTCCCCCCCTTGATTAGGCGCCCTAATTATTCTAAACACACCATCAGCTTAACAATAACTGTTTCTTATGCGGAACAATCAAGCATTTCACATATAAGGATTCAAGTCTTACTGACTTTTGCCGTCAACATACTATGGTCAAACGAACCTAATAAACAATATAAGGGTAGAACCTCAATGACTGACACCAAGAAAAATACACCCAAGGTGGTTTGGCAATTACTATTTTTCGTCTCCCTTTTAGTCATACTATGGTTTATATGGAGCCAAAACACAGCAGGCAATAATACTTCTGTAAGTTTGCCATTTATCAAAAAAATGGCTGCACTCCCTCTGCCTGAATTAATCAAGAATCGTCCCGAAACGGCCTATACTCATGCAATCGATAAAGCCACCAAGCTGAAAATACTATTTCTGTCTCAAAAATATGAAGAAGTAGAAAACTTCATCGAGACAGAACGAAAACCCGGATACACACCCTGGGACATACGTTCCTGGATTGACTTTTATATTAAGCAATTGAAAGATAACCCTGAAAACGCTGTTTTCGAGATCGAAGTACCTCGTGCCAACGATTGGGTGGAACATTCACCGAACAGCACATACTCGCACACCTTTAGGGGGCAAGTGTTTTATGATTTAGCATGGCAAGCTCGTGGCAACAAGTTCTCCCGAGAAACACCTAAGCACAGCGTTAAAGAGTTCGCCCAATACTTAGAGCTATCAAAAATAGATTTTAAAAGAGCCTTAGAAATTGACCCCAGCAATGATTTTGCCTGGATGTACATGATTTTAATTAACCGCCAGCACAGCGGGGTCTCAGACAACGATTTCAAAACCTTCCAGAATGCACTAGATCAAGTACCTAGCTCATATCGTGTTTACAATTCTTTCTTAATTGCACTTCAACCCAAGTGGGGCGGCTCTAACAGGCTGATGTCTAGCTATGTGAAAAACTATACCGACATAAAAAAACAGTATCCAGCATTGGCACAGTTAGCTAGTACCGTTCACAAGTTTAAAGCTCAGCAAATCGCCCGAAAACGCTCTAAACTCGACAAACAATTGGCTGCCAAAAAGAAAGACCAAAGCACATATTGGAAACATTTTTATGAGTATTTCGAAAACGAAACAATTTGGAATAAATATTCCAGTGGCTATCAAACAGTTTTTGATTCCCACCCAAACTACGCAGAAGGCTTGCACGACTTCGCGGAAGTAGCTAAAGGTAGCGGCCGAACCGAGCTGGCAATAAATTACTATGAACGCGCTATGAAAGCTGATGCACCTTTCCTTGGCGCAGATAAAATCTATTTTTTCGCTAAGTACTTAGTCGTCCCTGAAGAATACCTAAGTCCTTAATTTTAAGGAAATAAGCGAGCAATAGAGGTAAAATAGTTTGCAAGAAATGTGTCTTTCACATGGAAA
>NVRF01000029.1 GCA_002400775.1 Gammaproteobacteria bacterium | reverse complement strand
CTAGTAGTTAGCGTTAAATAACAGTCATGTTATTTACGGTGATCCTCCTACAAGGGACTTTCACCCTATTAGTTTATGCCCATGCCGGGCGTACCAATTAGCTCTAGCGGACAGGCTAAAGCGGCGGTTTTTTGTGTATGTCGCAAGCTCCRTTTTACACAAAAAACCGCCGCTTTAGCCTGCCGCTGAGCATGGCGTTAGCGCTAAAATTCGCCAGTACTTTAACAAGAGAGGAACCTCCATGATTGACTGTAAATTCAAGCTGAACGATAAACCAATGAGCATTTTGAATGCGGGTCAACGTCATTTCCCGCCTTCTCTGACCTCGGGAAACACGTTAACCAATGGGGTTCCGTCTGCCTTGCTAGCGAAGGGCCGATCCCGCCGGGAGACTACTATATCTTTGACCGGCAGGTTGGCGGCTTGCGGGGAGCGTTCGAGAGACTGTTTGGCGAACGCCGCGATTGGTTTGCCTTATACGCCATTGATGGGAAAATTGATGACGAGACGTATTGTGAAAAAGTGAAGCGAGGAGAATTCAGGCTTCATCCGAAGGGTAGCCGAGGCATAAGCCTTGGCTGTATTACCATCGACAACCCCAAGGATTTCCAGTTTCTGCGCACAATCCTCACAAACGCCAAGCCCAGCGCTGTTCCCGGCAGCACACTCAGGGCTTACGGTAAGGTACGGGTATCGTGAAGAAGATACTGCACATCAGTCTCACGGGAATATGAGTTATCGTTGTTTCTGTATTTCTTTCGCGTTGGTGGTTGACTTCCCAAAGCTCCACGTTCATACCGGATTTTCCGGAAGCCTTCTGGCTTTGGCTGTCGAAATTATTTGGTGTTGAGAGTGCCGAGGGCATGACAGACCTAACGATACTAGTTGGTTTCGTCCTGTCGCTCATTATTGTAGCGGCATTAACGTTGCTTGGTTGGTTCCTATGGCGTCGCATTCAAACCTGAATTCAAGTAAGAAACATGGAGTCAGGTCCGAATGGCACCTACTTAATCCCAGGTCATTGATTAACAAATAGAAAAGACCGGAACCATGGTAGGCTGTAAATCGCCAAACCCACACCCTACCAAAAGGAATCGGTCTCTAGAAATGGGGGGGCAGGTCTTTGGTTTATGATCATCTTTCAGTTAGCTTTGCTACATGATTCAAGCTGAGAGCGATTAGCCTATTGCCAGACCATTCCTAGAGTTTGCCAGCGCACTGTATCACTTCACCTCACGGAGTTTAGGGGGCAAGTCTATTGATAATAGGATCAAGGGGGCAGCGTACTTGAAGCAAGTAAATCATGCTTTTCAAGTACACTGTCCCATGTGTTTGACTCAAGGGATCGATAAGGATAATGTAATACTTCAGTCCTATCGATGAGGTGCGATCATGCGATCCGTAACAGTTTCTCCTAAATTTCAAGTAGTTATTCCAAAGGAAGTCAGGGATGCGATGGGAATTGTATCAGGTCAAAAAATGCAAATGCTGACCTATCGTAATCGTATAGAACTGATTCCGATCAAGCCAATGAAAAAAATGAAAGGTTTGTTAAAGGGGATAAATACCGAAGTGATGAGGGATGATGATCGCATATGAATGTTGTTGATTCCTCGGCATGGTTATCCTATTTTGCAGGTGATGATAATGCGAAGGTGTTTTCTCGCCCCATAGAGGACATCGAAAAATTGATTGTTCCAAGTATTACTATTACAGAGGTTTTTCAATGTATCTTACGCCAGCGTGGGGAAGGTTTGGCATTGGAATGTATAGCTCATATGGAGCAAGGGAGAACTATACCTTTAGATAGTCCATTGGCTATTGATGTAGCTCAGTATTGCGTTGATCATAAGTTGCCTTTGGCAGACAGCATTATTTACGCAATGGCGAAAAAATTTAATGCTTTAATATGGACACAAGATATAGATTTCAAATCATTAGAAGGCGTTAAATATTTCTCTAAGAAAAAAGCACATAAGGTCAATTAACGTGGACAGACCGCAGTGACGTTTGAATTGTGCACTCCGCTATTTAAAAAATCACGAGGTCAGTGTCAGTGTGCTTGAAATATGCTGATCCCTTGGTTTTTATGAATTCAGGATGCTTTGTTTTACGATAAAATACCAACGATGTTGGATTGATGTGAATGCGAGGGTGTGATGATTAGTTGTCATTCAAAAACTGGCTGGTTGGAACGCTTTACGTTTTTGGCATTTTTATGCAGCCTCGTTATGGCAAAAATAAAAGTGACACCTTCAATCGAAGCAAAAGAGGTGATTAAATGAGACCTGACCAAATCAAAGATGAAATAAATGAATTGGAGCTATCAGAAAAGTTAATCCTGGTAGAAGATATCTGGGATTCGATTGCAACTAGCAATGCTGAAATACCTATGCCCGAATGGCAAAAAAGAGAACTTGATAAGAGGTTTAAAGATTATAAGGAAGGAAAGCTTGCACTGTATGACTGGGAAACAGTACACCAAGGCCTACGTGAAAAATACAAATGAAGCTGCGTTACACGGAAAGAGCAAAAGATGATATAGAATTGGCTTTCGTATGGTATGAAAGGCAACGAAGGGGGCTGGGGTTCGAGTTTTTGGATTGTGTTGAAAACGCTGTGAAGCCAATTAAGGTAAGTCCGGAAATATACATGATGGTGCACTCAAATTTTAGGAGAAGTGTAATTAGACGCTTTCCATTCTCAGTTTTTTACACAATTGAGACCACAGAAATTGTAGTGCATTCAGTTTTTGATAATAGACAAGATCCTGAGAAAAGGCCATAACCAATGATTATTCCTGGTCTGTTTTTCATGTGTGGGTTGTGACCGGACTACATGCCGATATAAATCGATAACGATGGTGGTCTTCCTGCAGAGGAGTTTCACCTCTTTAGTTCATGCCTATGCTGGGCGTACACAAGGCGCTCGTTCGGACGCAAACTACGCTGTGCTTCGTATGTGCCGTACAGCTTTATCGTTAGGAGTACAGAAGTATGGATATATTATTTAGGTCATTATTAATATTTACAGCTATATTAACTTCTGTTTTCTTTTTTCTTCCATATTTTGATCACATGTGGCTCCCGTATGAGCAAGTACTTTTGTTAGATCGAAGTGGTTTAGGTGCAAGCATTCCAAATAGTAACGTTATATATTGGGGTACATTGATAGTTTGGTTGTTAATAACTTTTGGATTATTTTTTTATTACTCTTTGGCAAGGGTTAGCTTTGTCGTTTTTTATGTTATTGGTTTTATAGCAACACTTTTTCATGGTGCCATAGTTTTAGCGCCATACGAGTCATTGATTTCAAGTCTTATAAGTTTAGCTGACGGCGCTATATTAGCAATAATGTATCTTACATCTATAGGGGATAAATTTGAAATAAATCTAGGGGGGAAGTCTATTGGTGAAAGTATTTAATACTTTTATTCTCACAATATAAGAAACTAAGAGGTTGGCATACTTGAAATTTGTTGCTAGTTAGCTTCAAGTACACTAACGTTTTTATCTTTTTCTGGATAGGCTATGCACACTTTCGCAACCATTAGAGCACGCGCCGAAAAACATAAAGGCGGTCCGGCGAAGCTTAAAAAGCTTCTAAAGCCCGTTCTATCAAAAAAGAAGCTTGCTCAAAAAAGTGATGACCGGTTTCTTGCGATGATGGCGCGGGCGATTAATCAGGCGGGATTTAACTGGACGGTGATTGCCAATAAATGGCCGCAGTTTGAAGAGGCTTTTTTTGGTTTTGATGTGGCTAAGTTGGGCTGCATGCCGCCGGAAAGGTGGGAGGCTTACGTTAAAGATATTCGGGTTGTGCGTCATTGGCCGAAGATTAAGGCGGTGATGGAGAACACCTATTTTATTCAAGACACGGCCCGGCAACATGACAGCTTTGCCAGGTTTATTGCAGATTGGCCTGAGAGTGATCAGGTGGGTTTGATGATCCATTTGAAAAAACATGGTTCACGTTTAGGCGGCAACACTGGCCAATGGTTTTTGCGTTATGTTGGTAAAGACAGCTTTGTGTTATCTCAAGATGTCGTTACGGCGATTCAGGATGCGGGTGTGGATGTCGCCGATGCGCCTACTTCAAAACGCGATTTAACTAAAATACAAAATGCGTTTAATGAATGGCACGAAGAAACAGGTCTTCCGTATACACATTTAAGCCGGATCGCTGGATTCTCTGTTGGCACTAACTACGAAAGCACTAAAATTCAGTCGGAAATGGCGAAGTTTGTGACGGACTGATTTGTATGGGCCTCAATAGCTGGGTAGAGATTGCACAGTTTGTTTTCAGAGCTGTTGAGATGTCAGCGCGCTAATTAGTGCTTCACATTCTTTATCTGTTCCCACAGTAATACGTAAAAACTGATCGATGCGCTCTTTGTTGAAGTGGCGGACGATTATGTCTTGCTCTCTTAAGCCTTGGCTGATGGTTGCTGCATCTTTGTCAGGATGACGTGTAAAAACAAAGTTGGCCTGTGATGGCAGCACTTCAAAGCCTAGATTTTTTAAATCAGCAGTGAGTTTGTCTCGAGTGTTAATAATCTTTTTTAGTGTTTGTTGAAAATAGCTTTCGTCTTCAAAGGCAGCTATAGCGCCAGCGGCAGCAAAGAAGTCGACCGGGTAGGAATTGAAGCTGTTCTTTACTCGTTCCAGGCCTTCGATAAGTTGTGTGTTGCCTATCGCGAAGCCAACACGTAAGCCTGCTAGTGATCGTGATTTAGACAGGGTTTGCACGACGAGTAAGTTGGGGTATTGATCAACCAGTGTAATCGCGGTGTTACCACCAAAATCGATATAGGCTTCGTCGATGACGACGACGGAATCTGGGTTATTTTCGATGAGTTGTTTGATCGAGTCTAATGCCAGTCCAACCCCTGTTGGTGCGTTCGGATTGGGAAAGATGATTCCGCCATTCGGTTTGCGATAATCATCGACATTAATTCCAAACGATTTGCTTAACGGAATCGTTTCGTAATCGATTTGATACAAACCACAATAGACTGGATAAAAACTGTAAGTGATGTCTGGATATAAAATCGGCTTGTCGTGTTTGAGTAGGGCCTGAAAACTATGCGCCAGCACTTCATCAGAACCATTGCCAACAAAAATCTGCTTTGGTTTTACGTTATAGTAATCAGCAATCGCCTGTTTCAGTTTGTCCGAACCAGGGTCAGGATAAAGACGCAGCTTGTCTGTTGACTCTGCCTTTAAGGCATGCAAAACCTTGGGCGAAGGGCCATAGGGGTTCTCATTGGTATTGAGCTTAATGAGATTGCTAATTTTAGGCTGTTCACCGGGGACGTAAGGATCCAGTGTGTGAACGAGCTTGCTCCAGTAGTCACTCATATTGCATTCTTCGATTGTCTTTCAGTTTCTCAGTCTGGCGATTATATATCTTTAAATAGTAATTCAATAGTGATGCCTGAAATCCTGGGGATGCCGACATTGAGATGGCTGGGATAGGCTTCGACTGTGCCATTTCGTTTGTAACCTTGTCGTTCATAGAAGGCGATTAGTGTTTCTCTTTGCGCTATTACTTTTATGACGAGTCTTTTTGAGTTGAGTGTGTTGATAGCATAGAGTTCGGCATGCTGTAGTATTTTTTTGCCTAGCCCTGTATTTTGATGGTTGGGGTGTACTGCGAAGGAGCCGATGTATGCGTCAGTTGCATTCATCTCAATGCCAATACATCCGATTAATTGATTGGACTTTTGGTATACGAATAAATGAAAGTCAGGGTTGCTTAAGTTTGATACCAGGTCAGCGGGCGTGATTCTATCTCCACTGACGAGCTTGCTTTCCGTCGTCCAACCGCTTGTTCCTCTGTAAGCAGCATTTAATAAATCACATAATGCTTCTGCATGTGTTTCAGTTGCTGACTCTAGCTCTACGTCAAAGTCTGTATTTTTTAGCACGAKGATAAATTTTACAGTTYTTTCAACATCTTTAAATAGGCCTGCTCATCTGGCTGAGTCTGATTACGTTGCGCTTGCCACATGACTTCACCCAGGCAATCCATAATTCGATGTTCGGCGTCGTGTTCATTGCCTGCCTTTTGGCAGATGCGTTGATAGGCTTCGCGAATGCCGTCAGGTCGGTTGGTGCTGAGTTGTTCGTAGATGGCAATATGCATCCCCATATGCAGAAAGGGGTTGGTCTCGCCAAGTTCTGGTAGATACTCGCGGCCTATGGCGGCGTCTTCTTTGCCAAGTAGCGACTGGTACTCGGGGTGTTTTTCTATAATGTCAGCAACAATGGTTTCCAGCTGCTCCATGGGTTCTTTGTTTTGTTTTTTCTGCCAGGAGGAAATGAAAAACTTTCTGAGCTGGTCGCGGTCTTGGCTAAACATGGTGTTTAGACCTCGGTCTTGTGTTTGTATTCGCACAGGTCTTCGATAATACAAGAACCACAACGGGGTTTACGCGCGATACAGGTATAACGGCCATGCAGAATGAGCCAATGATGGGCGTCACGTTTAAATTCTTCGGGGACAAATTTTAAAAGCTTTTTTTCCACTTCGTCAACGTTTTTGCCTGGGGCGATGCCAGTGCGGTTGGCGACGCGAAAGATATGTGTATCGACGGCGATGGTGGGTTCACCAAAGGCGGTGTTCATAACAACATTGGCAGTTTTGCGGCCGACGCCGGGCAGTGCTTCCAGTGAGGCGCGATCTCGCGGCACTTCACTGTTGTGTTTGTCGATCAAGATCTTGCAGGTCTTGATGATGTTGGCGGCTTTGGTGTTATACAAGCCAATGGTGTTGATATAACTTTTTAATTTTGTCTCGCCCAAGGCGTAGATTTTTTTGGGGGTGTTGGCAATTTTGTAAAGTTTGTCTGTCGCTTTGTTTACTCCTACGTCGGTGGCTTGTGCAGACAGTATGACGGCAATAAGTAGCTCAAACGGGGTGCTGTAGTTGAGTTCTGTTGTCGGGTGAGGGTTGTTCTCACGCCAGCGCGCAAAGATCTCGGTGCGTTTTAGTTTGTTCACTGTGGGGAGTCTTCACGAGCGTTGTTGACGCTCGGTTCAGGCTTCGGCTGGCGCGGCGACAATAACAGGTACGGCCATGCGTTTGCGTCTGGCGTCGATCACATTTTTAATGGCGATGATAAAACCTAGCATCATAAAGGCGCCCGGTGGTAGCACGGCCAATAAGAAACCGCGATAGTCTTCGATGACGACCATGGTCATGCTGCGACCGACTTCGCCAAACATTAAATGGGCGTTGGCAAACAAGGTGCCTTGGCCAATGACTTCGCGCAGTCCGCCCAGCACGACCAAAACTGAGGTAAAGCCCAGCCCCATCATTAAGCCATCGAGTGCCGACAGGCCGACGCTGTTCTTTGAGGCAAAGGCCTCAGCGCGAGCAATAATGACGCAGTTGGTGACAATCAAGGGAATGAAAATACCCAGCACCAGATACAGCTCATGGAAAAAGGCGTTCATTGATAATTCAATGGTGGTTACAACGGCGGCAATAACCAGGACAAAGACCGGAATACGAATCTCCGGCCGAATTTGATTGCGAATCAGGGACACGGTCAGATTAGACGCGACCAGCGTCAAGGTGGTGGCCAAACCCAGCCCCAGTGCATTGATGACGTTGGATGATATGGCGAGCAGGGGACATAAGCCCAAAATCTGCACGAGAGCGGGGTTGTTGGTCCAAAGACCGTCGTTGATAACTTTTCTGTAGCTCGTTGTGGCCATGTTAACTCGTTGTGTCGTCAATCAATTGTTTGCTGGGCGCTGAGAAAATTAGCGTTTTGTGTTTCTCAAAGTATTGTAAACATTTATGCACTGCTTTGACCACAGCGCGAGGAGTAATGGTAGCACCCGTTAGCTGATCAAAGACACCACCGTCTTTTTTTACTGCCCAGCCGTGTCGGTCGGGGTTGGTTAAAGACCTGCCATCAAAGGCGGTGATCCAGTTACTACGCTGAATATCGATGCCATCACCGAGGCCGGGTGTTTCTTTATGGCCGACGATGCGTACGCCCAGGAGTTTGCCGTCGTTATTGATCGCCACCAGCATGTATATGTTACCGCTATAGCCGTCGCGCGCGGTGGCGCTGATAACGGCAGCAATATTTTTCTCGCCCTTGCGTGCGCGATAAATGAGCTTTTGTTCGGCATCACCCAGGTATTCAGGGGCGATAACGCTGAAGCTGTCAGCGATCATGTCATTGTCATACAGCGTATCAGGGACAAGCTCCCCCAGGGTGCGCAGTGTCACCAGACGATGCTCTTCGGCGATACGTTCTTTGGTGACCTCATARGTGATCGCCAGCAATGCGGTGCCAACCAAAGCGAAAATGGCGAGGGCAATGCCGGTGCGAAGCATATTGGATGCGAGCATGCTTAACGGGTCCTCATTTCTTCTGACCGTGGCCGAAGACGCGTGGCTTTATATAGTAGTCGATGGTTGGCGCCACCATGTTCATCAATAGCACACTAAAGGCGATTGCGTCTGGATAGCCGCCCCAGGTGCGGATGACGTAAGTGAATACGCCAATGCCAATACCGTAAACGATGCGGCCGGGATTGCTGGTTGCCGCGCTGACCGGGTCGGTAGCAATAAAGAAAGCGCCGAGCATGGTGGCGCCGCTTAGCAGGTGAATCGTCGGTGACGAAAATTGATTGGGGTCGATGATATAAAACATGCCTGACAGCAGAGCAATAGTCGCAAGCATGGCGACGGGTATGTGCCAGCTAATGATGCGTTTGTAGAGCAAAAATAATCCGCCAACAAGAAAGGCAATATTAATCCATTCCCAACCGAGCCCGGCCAGGTTGCTGAATAAGGGGTTACCTGTGATGATTTGATCAATATTTTGGTCGAGGCGTAATTCGGTTTTAAGCGTATCCAGCGGCGTCGCCATGCTGATGGCGTCGGTAATCTTGTCGCTTAGGCCGCTGAAAATAATATTCCATGAATCGAAAAATCCCGGTGCTAAGTCTGTCTGGCTTAACGGCGCCTGCCAGCGCGTCATTTCAATGGGAAATGATACAAGCAACATGACGTAACCAGCCATGGCTGGGTTGAATGGGTTATAACCCAGGCCACCATAGAGTTGCTTGGCAATAATGATGGCAAAGGCCGCTCCGATAACAACAATCCACCACGGTGCAATCGCTGGTAAGGCCAGCGCTAATAAGATGGCAGTGACTACGGCGCTGCCATCTGCAAGAAAGGGCAGAACAGGGCGTTTGCGTATCAGTAACATGCCGGCTTCGCAAGCCAGAGCAGTGATTAATGCCAGCATTATATTAATCACCACACCCCAGCCAAAAAAACCGACATAGACGGCAATGCCGGGAATGGCGGCGGCGACAACAAGCAGCATGACACGGCTTACGCTGGCACCACTGTGAATATGGGGCGATGTGGGTGTTTTAAATTCCATTAATGATTTGTTGAAGATTTAGTCTTCGTCTGCCCCGGTTGTGTCAGTGRTTTTAGTGGTGATTTCGCTYGTTTCGGTTTTTGCGCTTTGTTGTAAACGCTTGGCCTTGGCTTTTGCTATGGCGTCATCGATAGTGGATTTGTTGGCGCCGCCAGCCTTGTTTTTGGCTGCCAGGGCAGCCTTYTTTTGACGGTGGCGCTCTGCTTTTTCAGCGGCCTCGCGCTCCATGCGAGTCTGACGAAATTCGTGACGCTCGCGCGCAATGTCAGCTTGTTTCTTTTCGCGTTCGTTAGCCCAGATCTCACCTTTGGCATGACGATAATACTGTACTAAGGGGATTTTACTTGGGCAAACGTAAGAACAGCAGCCGCATTCAATGCAATCGAACAGATTGAATTCCTGCGCCTTGTCATAGTCGCGAGACTTGGAATGCAAATAAAGCTGTTGTGGCAACAGCGATACAGGGCAGACTTCAGCGCAAGCACCGCAGCGTATGCAAGGCATCACTGCCGGCTCGCTGACAACGTCTTCTTCAGTGCAGGCAATAATACAGTTAGTGGTCTTGATGACCGGTATTTGTTCGGTTTGCATGGCATAGCCCATCATTGGGCCGCCCATGATGATGCGTGATAAAGAGGCGACTTCGCCGCCGCACTGCTTGATGAGTTCGCTTATTGGTGTGCCTATGAGTGTGCGCACATTGCGCGGCTCACTGACACCGCTGCCGGTAACCGTGACATAGCGGGATATTAATGGTTCACCGTGGTAGACGGCGCGATATATCGCTGCCGCCGTTGCTACGTTATGACAGACGACACCGATTTGAGTAGCCAGGCCATTGGCCGGGACTTCTTTGCCCGTGATAGCCTGTATCAATTGTTTTTCGCTGCCGTGTGGGTAGATGGTTGGTACGCTAACGACTTTTACGCCGGTGGTTTCTTTAGCCATGGTCGTCNTCATNDTTGHAAGCGTCGGGCTTGTTCTCTTCTACAGCGATGATGCACTCTTTAGCATTTAAAGCATGACGCATGATATGCAGGCCGAGCATGATCTCACCCGAGCGCTCACGCATGATTAAATCATCACATGTAATATAAGGCTCACACTCAACGCCGTTTAAAATCAGGGTGTCTATGCTTTTTTTGGCGCCGGGGTTAAGCTTGATAAATGAAGGGAAGCCTGCTCCACCCAGTCCTACAATGCCGGCATCGCGAATAATATTGCGCAGGGCGCTGGCATTAAGTTTTTTCCAGTCTTGTACGGCATTGCGCTCTCCCCAACGGTCTTCGCCGTCGGTTTCAATAATGATGCAGGGCGCGTTCATACCTGATGGATGCGGGATGGCGTAGTCAGCAATTTCAGTGACAGTGCCAGAGCTTGGCGCATGAATGGCCGCACTGACATAGCCATTAGCGCTGGCAATACGTTGACCTTTTAGTACCTTGTTGCCGATTTCAACTACAGGTTCTGCTGGCTCGCCAATATGCTGATGTAAAGGCAATATTAAACGTGCAGGCAAGTCTGCTTCAATTGAGGCAGCACTGCAGGATTCTGCTTTGTGCTGCGGGGGGTGCACGCCGCCCGGAAACTTATGGTTACTAAACCAGCGTTGTAGAAGCGTTTCAATCATGCGCTTTTTTTCGCTAGTTTAGATAACGACACATTACCTTCAGGGAAAGGCCAGTTCCATTCATTAATATCGGTTGTCACCGGCACCATGGTAATACAGTCGACTACGGGGCAGGGTTCTATGCATAGTTTGCAACCTGTGCATTCAGGTGCAATGACCGTGTGCATTTGTTTGGCAGCGCCGAGTATGGCATCGACCGGGCAGGCTTGAATGCAACGTGTACAACCAATACAGGTTTGTTCGTTGATGACGGCAACGGCCTTAACTGTTTCTACACCATTTTCCGGGTTGAGTTCTTTAACATCTCTACCGAGCAAATCTGCCAACGCTTGAATTGTTGCTTCGCCGCCGGGTGGACATTGGTTAATGTCTGCTTCGTCATTAGCGATGGCGGTTGCATAAGGTTTACAGCCAGGATAGCTACACTGRCCGCATTGCGTTTGCGGCAGYAAAGCRTCGATTTTTTCGACTAAAGGATCACCTTCGACTTTGAAATACACGGCAGCAAAGCCGAGTATTAAGCCGAATACCAGGGCCAATGCACCCAGTGCCAATATCGCCGTTAACATGGTGCTAAGTCCTGACGAGTCCGGCAAAGCCGAGGAAAGCCATTGACATCAGGCCGGCGGTAACCAGAGCGATAGCAGGGCCACGAAAAGCAACGGGAACATCGGCGACTTCCAGTCGCTCACGCATGGCGCCGAATAAAATTAACACCATAGAGAAACCGACAGAGGCACCAAAGCCGTAAATAAGAGAGCTCCAGAAATCATGTTGTTTTTGAATGTTAAGCAAGGCGACGCCGAGTACCGCGCAGTTAGTGGTGATCAGCGGCAAAAAAATACCTAATACCTGGTAAAGCAAAGGGCTGGTCTTGTGAATAACCATTTCGGTAAATTGCACAACGGCGGCAATAACCAAAATAAATGTAATGGTACGCAGGTACTCCAGGCCAAGCGGTGCTAGCAGGTATTCGTTAGCGAGATAGCTGCATACTGATGACAAAGTCAACACAAATGCAGTGGCCAATGCCATGCCGACCGCGGTGTCGAGCTTTTTCGAGACACCAAGAAACGGGCACAGTCCAAGAAACTGTGATAGTACAAAATTATTGACGAGTATGGTGCCGATTAGTAGCACTGCTATTTCAGTCATTTATGGCTTGTGCCTGTGTTGCTTTATCGCTGTGCACGATTAATATATATTCTTGGTTTATAAGGAAAAATCTACTCTTACATGGTAACGAAGGTGGCGCCTGGACTCAAATCACTATTGTTAAACTAAAGGGGCTTGAGGACAACATGTTAAACGGTGCGACCATTGCGCGCCGTTTTCGTGCTTATTTCACTTTCATGCCAGGCTGTGCGCCAGCATGGGGTTCTAGAATCCATAAGTCTTCGCCACCGGGCCCTGCGGCCAACACCATTCCTTCAGAAATGCCAAAACGCATTTTGCGCGGTGCGAGGTTGGCAACATAGACAGTGAGCTTACCTTCGAGATCTTCGGGTTGATAAGCGGATTTGATTCCGGCAAAAACATTGCGTGTGCCCATTTCGCCAAGATCAAGCGTCAGTTGTAATAGCTTGTCTGCGCCTTCGACGTGTTCGGCTTTGGCGATGAGCGCAATGCGCAGGTCGACTTTGGCAAAGTCGTCGAAGCTAATGATGTCAGTGTCTGTAGCTTCGGGTTTTTCGGTTTTCTTCGCCACTTTTTTTTCTATTTTTTTCTCGGATTCAGCTTCTGACATTTTGCCTGGTACCCGAAGGGCACTTCCTTCGGGGCGCACTCCAAGAGCATCTCGTTCGGCATCGATAATGGCTTCGATCGCTTTGGGGTCGATGCGGGTCATTAAGGGCTTAAATGGATTGATTCGGTGGCCGCTTAATGGCTGTGTACGCGCATCCCAGTTAATCGGCTGTACATTAAGAAAGGCTTCAGCCTTTTCAGTGGTAATCGGTAACACGGGTTTTAGATAGGTAATTAGCAAGCGGAACAGGTTGATGCCCATGCTGCAAATTTGATGCAGCTCGGCGTCTTTGCCTTTTTCTTTGGCAACGACCCAGGGTTGCTTATGGTCTATATATTGGTTGGCGCGATCTGCTAGCGCCATTATTTCGCGCATGGCGCGATTGTAATCACGGTTTTCATAAGACGCCGCAATATGGTCGCCAGCGGCAACGAGTTCTGCCAGCAAATCGGGTTCGCTGATCTCAGTGCTCAATACGCCATCAAAGCGTTTGTTGATAAACCCCGCGCAACGACTGGCGATGTTAACGACTTTACCAACCAAATCGGAATTAACACGACTGCTGAAGTCATCAAAATTGAGATCCAGATCTTGCACGTTATTGCCCAGTTTGGCGGCGAAATAATAGCGCAGATACTCTGGGTTCAGGTGATTTAAATAGGTGCTGGCCTTAATGAAAGTGCCGCGTGATTTCGACATTTTCTCGCCATTAACGGTGAGAAAGCCGTGAGTAAATATGCCGCTTGGTTTACGAAAGCCAGCGCCTTCAAGCATGGCAGGCCAAAATAAAGCGTGAAAATAGACAATATCCTTACCAATAAAATGGTAAAGCTCGGTCTTGGCGTCTGCACCCCAGAATTCGTCGAAGTCCAGGCCCTTTTTAGCGCAAAGTTTTTTGAAGCTGGCCATATAGCCGATTGGCGCGTCGAGCCAGACATAAAAGTATTTGCCCGGTGCGTCGGGGATTTCAAAGCCAAAATAGGGCGCATCACGTGAGATATCCCATTCGCGTAATTCATTGTCTAGCCATTCGCTGAGCTTATTGGCCATTTCTTCCTGAACGTGGCCTTGTTTTATCCAGTCGCGCAACATATCGCTGAAATGCTGTAAGCAAAAGAAATAGTGCTCTGAGGAACGTGTTACCGGTGTGGCACCACTGACCGCAGAGACTGGGTTGATCAGCTCTGATGGGCTGTAGGTGGCGCCGCAAGCCTCGCAGTTGTCGCCATATTGATCAGGCGTGTGGCAACGGGGGCATTCACCTTTAACAAAACGATCAGGCAGGAACATCTCTTTTTCGGGGTCGTAGGCCTGCTCAACGTTGCGAGTTGTAATATGGCCGCCATCACGCAAACGTGTATAGATGGTTTCGGCTAGCTCGCGATTTTCGTCAGAATGGGTGCTGTAGTAATAATCAAAGTCGACAGCAAAGGCGGCAAAATCACGTTGATGCTCCGCTGAGACCTGTTCGATCAGCGCTTCGGGAGTGATCCCCAGCTTTTCAGCGCGCAGCATAATGGGGGTGCCGTGGGCGTCATCGGCGCAGACATAATAGCAGTCATGGCCACGCATTTTCTGGAAACGTGACCAGATGTCAGTCTGGATATACTCAACCAGATGGCCTAAATGGATGGGGCCATTTGCATAAGGGAGTGCGCTGGTAAGCAGTATTTTTCGTTTTGGCGTTAGCATGTAAATTCAGTCAGTAAGCGAACCCACCATTATATATTAAGATAGCCGGCTATAGGTGTAGTGATACGGGCGAGAGGGTGAAATCCAATATGAGACCTTACGAAAAATCTACGTCGTGCAAAGATCTCAATGTATAAAAGAAAAAAACTATCGTATCTATTAATTTAATCAAATATACAGAATTGTTGTATATGGATAAAGTGATCGCACACAACAGTTTTACCCTACTTAAATTGTTGTTTTTGGTATAGTTAAATCTATATAGCTGGCTGGCAAGTCCGCACCACCTCCCCTCACTATCTTATTGCCAGCCAGTTTTTTTAGTTATAGGTGGATTTAACGAGCGACAGACTAGCAATGTCATCGAAAGTTACGCGATACCGCGCTACTGTAGAGGATATTCTGCAGCGTTGTGACATCCGTCTGGATGGCGAGCGCGAACAGGATATGATTGTTCACGACGAGGCCATGTTTGGTCGCGTGGTTCATGATGGAAGTCTTGGTTTTGGTGAGGCCTATATGGATGGGCAGTGGGATTGTCTGCGTGTTGATTGCCTGATCGACAATCTGTTATCACATCGCGAAGGATACAAGCTACATAAGGGCATCAAGGAAGTATTGTTTGACCTGCAATCCAGCTATATCAATTGCCAGACAAAAATTCGTTCGCTTATAGTCGGGCGTCAGCATTATGACGTCGGTAATGACCTTTATGAGGCCATGCTTGATCCGCATATGATGTATTCCTGTGCCTATTGGAATGGGCAAACCAATTTGAATGATGCGCAGGAATGCAAACTCGACATGGTGTGCCAAAAACTGGAACTGAAACCGGATATGACCTTGCTGGATATCGGTTGTGGTTGGGGTGGCATGGCGCGTTTTGCCGCAGAAAAATACGGGGTAACAGTGGTGGGAGTCACTATTTCACGCGAGCAACAGCGATTCGCACAAGAACGCTGCGCCGGTTACCCGGTTGATATTCGTTTTCAGGACTATCGCGAACTTGAGGGCGAGTTTGATCGTATCGTTTCCATAGGCATGTTCGAACATGTTGGCTACAAAAACTATCGTACTTATTTTAATAAATGCCACGCCTTGCTAAAAGACAAAGGGCTTTTTTTGCTGCATACCATAGGCAGTAACAAAACGGTAACAAACGGTGATGCGTGGTTAGAAAAATATATCTTTCCTTACGGTATGTTGCCATCAGTAAAACAAATGGGTGATGCCGCAGAGCCATTATGGGTGCTTGAAGACTGGCATAATTTTGGTAGTGACTATGACCGCACGTTAATGGCCTGGCACCAGAATATCAGTGTTCGCTGGCAAGATCTGGGTGATCGTTATGATCAGCGTTTTAAGCGTATGTGGGACTATTATTTATTGTCCTGTGCGGGTGTGTTTCGCTCGCGTTATTCGCAACTCTGGCAAATAGTTTTCAGCAAAGGCGTGAGGAAGCAGCGTTATGACAGGCCGTGTATTTAATAAGTGAATGTTCTGTGTTTTTTGTGACAGTAATTGTAGGCGCAAATAAATAGAGGAAATCAAAATGCCTAAAAATCTACCCTTTACCGTGTTTCATCGATCTGGCGGCGCGGTCGAATATAATTTTCCTTTGCATCCAGAAACCCAATCGGCGACAGATGTGCATAATGTTTTGGCACATTTACGTGATGCGTTGACCTTTTTACTTGATAACAAAAAAATGGGTAATGGTGATGTATTGCAGGCCATAACGATGTTGCTGTGTATGCGTGCCGATATGGTGGATATCGATCGTGACACTATGCGCTCGTTAATTGAAAAAATGATTGCAGAAAATATGGCGGCGACTCACGCGGCAGTGCGTGGTCAGGTGAGTCGCGCCTGACTAAGGCCAGCTCGAAAAATTGCCTATTTTCTCGAATAGTGCGTTGGATGGCTGTCTGTGAGTCTCATTAACGCATTGAGTTAACGGCGATTCTCGAAAGCCATCCGCCTTGTCTTGAAACAAATATTCTGGTTTTTCGAGGCGCCCTTTAGTTAAAATGAATAGACCACTGCTGCTGATGTAATTTTATCCGTTGATGATGTGCCAGCCGGAGTATCACTGTTGGCTCTAATGGCTAGCGAGAGCTTCAGGGCTAATTTTTCAGCAAAGCCAACTTTAAATCCCGTAATGCTTTCAGTAAATGTGTTGTCTGGACCTGGCTCGATTAATAGTGTTTGGCTGAATACAGAATTATCGCTGACATCGTATTCGTAGTCGCCGTAGAGCCGAAGGATGGACTGATTTTGGCTCTCTCCGTCAATGGTTTCGCTGAATCTGTAACCACCGCCTATTTCGACGTCCAGACGGCTGCGTGCATGTTCAAACAGACGGCGGCCGTAGCCTGCAGTGAGAGAAGACTGGTAGTCGAATCCGCTAAAGCGATCGTCGTCGTAGCGAAAAGCACCAAACAAGTATTCGTTAGCGCTAATTTTACGGTCAGCTTTGTAGTCAAAGGTATAGCGCTCAGCGGTGGTTGTGTCGTTATCTGCGAATGACAGCGCTTGTACGCCTAGAGTATCGCGCCATAAGCCTCTATTATTGATAAGTTTCAGGCGACCATTGAGGTTTTTTGTGTCGGTATTGCCACTGGTAATGGCAAGACCGAATTCGCCTTCGCCAGACCAACCTGGTTTGTCCTTGTTAGCCAGGGCGGTGGTGCTGGCCAGGCAAAAAGCCAATGTAAGACTCAAGCTGCGACGCATGATTGTTTCCTCGTTATGATTGATTAATGTGTATTGTTTGGCGTGGTAAAACTGTATTTGCAATGGCGGAGTTATTGCGAAAAAATAAGTGATACCCGCCGCGTAAAAAGCTGCGATATTAACACAGGGTTGTTATGTGATTGCTATCGTTGCTTTGATATGCTGCTGCGTTTTAAATACAAAATAGCAGGGCCGTTTGAAAACGGAGGCGTAAAATTCATTGAAGCGCCTGTGGCTGGGATGGTGCTGCTTGCTACGGTACGGTTTAAACTGACGTTAAACCATTCTAACTGGTAAGTGTTTTTCGCTAACAAGCCGTGTACGGTGAACGGGCCATTGTCAGGCTGGTAGATAAGATATTCTTCGCCGCTGTCGGCAAGGGCATACTCTGTCGATGAAAGTGAGCGCACAGGAAACATTGTTTGCAGGTGCATTTTACTTGCGAAGTAGCGCGTAGATTTGATGGTAGCATGTACGTTTTCGCTGTCCCTCTCGCCATTTAAAAAAAGGCCTGCTGTATGCGCCTTTGCCCCTGTTTTTTTTAAATTTCTGGTTTCATATGATAGAGGGTGAAGACCACGGCTTATGCTTTTCCATACCCAGTCGACAGTTACTGCGCTTGGCCTAAAGTGATCGGAATTGAAGATTATCGGTTTGTTACCGAATTCTCCGCTGGCGCTTGGCGGGCTGGTAAATAGCTCGAAGGCCGCGGATTGGGAGTCAGGCTTGGCTTGGCGCCAGTCTAATGTGATCAAGCGATCCCATAGGGATCTTGGCTGTGGTTTGAACGCCCCTGGTTGCCACCAGTCGGTGGCCGGGCTTTGTGCCAGCTCTATGTTTGAGATCCCATAGAATATGCCGCTTATCCCTACAAGATGTTGTTTGGTTTTGGGTCCCTGATAATTTTTAATTGATTCACTAACCCATATTTGCCAGTCTTTGGAATCTATTAAGCATTCGTTGCATACTTCATAAAGCACATTGTTAAATGGATTGAGCGTGTCAACAACGCGCTTGATATAAGCCTCTTGTATCGCCTTGATGTGTGTTGGCAGGGGTAGTCGATATAATTCTTCCCCTATGTCATTGGCGTTGGTGTCTACGTCGATATTATTGATATTATTATTGATATTAAATGGGTTTTTTTCGAAGAGTATGTATTCTCTATATTGTTTGCGTTCCCCGTCAAAGCTGTTAAACAAGGTATAGATCACGTAAACCCCGTTATCATTTAGATCGCTAACACGCTGTTTTAAGCGTTCGAAGTAGGCGTCGTTGAGTTGGGTCAGATCAAATTTGGCGCCACCGTCGAGAGCAGTGCCAGAGCCTGATGATCGACGGTAAATAGTGGGGTCAAGAAAAAAACCGGCACTGCTTCCGCCAACCCGAGACACCAGTGTGGTGAGGTTCATGTCATTGTCGACAAGGGTTTTCAGGTGCGCTGCAAATGGAAACGGATACCCTTCGAGATCTTGCAAGGAGCGGGCAGCATAAGCGCCGGACAGATAAAGTGCCTGGCTATTGTCCCCGGCCTGGAAATAGATGGGGTTATCGGGATGTACTTTTAACAGCTCAAGCGCATAAGCCGGTGATGCCAGCATTATCATACACATCAGCGCCAGATAATGGCGCACACCAGGGGGATGCCATCTCATGTCATGGATGCTTTTTTGTTGGATTGCTTGACCATTTTAATGTCTTCCACCTCTTGAGGTTAAGTTTCGTGATTATTAGCGCTTGAGTTTTATTCATCGCAGCGGTTCTGGGTTGCATATGCGGGGGCATTGAGCTGTTGAGTCATTTTAGAACAACGCCGTTTCGTATAGAATAGACGGTTTTCCCCTTTTTATCAGGAGTCCTGTTTCGTGGATCTGAATAATGACCAAGTACGCTCGGCGCTGGCTGGCGTAGTAGACCCTCATCTGGGAAAAGATCTGATATCGACTGGTGCTATTGACGATGTCGTTGTTGAAGCGAATGGTCGCGTCGTTATCAAGGTGACGCTGGGTTATCCGGGCAGTGGTTATCATGCGCAACTTAGCGACGATGTTAAAAACGCCGTATCGAAGCTCGACGGTGTCAGCAGTGTCGCGCTTAATATCAATACTAAAATTGCTTCACGCTCGGTGCAAGCTGGCGTTAATTTGCTTGATGGCGTGAAGAACACCATCGCTGTTGCCTCAGGTAAGGGTGGTGTTGGCAAATCAACGGTTTCTGCAAACCTGGCGCTGGCCTTAGCCGCTGAAGGTGCGCGAGTGGGTGTTCTGGATGCCGATATTTATGGCCCCAGTCAGCCACGTATGTTGGGTGTAAGCGGCAAGCCTGACACCAAAGATGGCAAGTCCCTGGAGCCCAAGGAAAGCTATGGCATACAAATCATGTCGATTGGCTTTTTGATTGATGATGAAACGCCCATGATCTGGCGCGGACCGATGGTGACGCAGGCCCTGGAACAGTTGCTTAAAGATACCCGCTGGCGTGACCTGGATTATTTGATTATAGACCTGCCTCCAGGCACGGGCGATATTCAACTTACTTTGTCGCAGCGGATACCGGTTAGTGCGGCGGTGATTGTTACCACACCGCAAGACATTGCATTGCTTGATGCACGTAAAGCTTACAAGATGTTTGAAAAAGTCAAAGTGCCTGTGTTAGGGGTAGTAGAAAACATGAGTACACATATCTGTAGTGAGTGTGGCCATGAAGAACACATCTTTGGTGAAGGCGGTGGTCAGCGTATGGCCAGTGACTACGATATTAGCTTTTTGGGTAGCCTGCCTCTTGCTATGCGTATTCGCGAAGATGCTGACAATGGCAAGCCTACTGTTGTGGCAGAACCTGACGGTGCTATCACACACAGTTATCGTGAAATAGCACGTAATATTGCAGCAAAATTGTCACTGCAACAAAAAGAATATGCATCAAAGTTCCCGAATATTGTGATTGAGAATAATTAATTCTACGCAAACGTGCACCCTGACTTAGGAAAGTAATAATGAGTATTAAATCTGATCATTGGATTCGACGCATGGCCAGGAGCGAAGGCTTGATTGAGCCGTTTGAAGCGGAGCAGGTGCGTTATCACGGCGATGATCGTGTGATCTCCTACGGTACATCGAGTTATGGCTATGATGTACGTTGTGCGAATGAATTTAAAGTTTTTACTAACATTAATTCTGTCATCGTTGATCCGAAAAACTTTGATGAAAACAGTTTTGTTGATGTCAAAAGTGATCAGTGCATTATTCCGCCAAATTCTTTTGCTTTGGCGCGCACTGTTGAATATTTTCGTATTCCGCGTAATATTCTCACCATCTGTTTGGGTAAATCGACTTATGCGCGTTGCGGCATTATCGTTAACGTCACCCCGTTAGAGCCGGAGTGGGAGGGGCATGTGACCCTGGAGTTTTCCAATACAACGCCGTTGCCCGCACGTATCTATGCTAACGAAGGGGTTGCTCAGATGTTGTTTTTTGAGTCAGATGAAGTGTGCGACGTGTCTTATAAAGACCGTGACGGAAAATATCAGGGCCAAACGGGTGTGACCTTGCCTAAAGCGTAGCGTTGTTTGGACTAGGAGCCTGTCGGACTTAGGATGATTCTCGGCACTGCTCCATGTGTTGCTCTGCCTCTTGCATCCTTGCAGTCGTACTGCGGCAGCGGGAAATCGGCCTACGCTGCGAGCCAAGGAGAGCGCAGCGAGGGCGAGTAGTCCCCGATAGGCAACGCTGTTTATTTTTTTCGTAATGAGGAGCGCTAGCGAGTGATGGAGCAAAAAATAAATCAGCTATCGTTGCCGTAGAGCCATTGAGGTAGTGCTGCGTAGCCAGCGACGAGCTTGCGATGTTGTGGCGGAGTGGCACGGACGCAGGGCGGTCGGGGC
>NVRF01000028.1 GCA_002400775.1 Gammaproteobacteria bacterium | reverse complement strand
ACTTAACGTCGTAAACGTTCTCTACCCCTTTAGTTTTATCTGTTGTATAAATAATTTTAAGTTTTTCAGGTTGGTCTGGCTGCAATATCATTTTTTCAACATATTTTCTTTCCGGGTACTCGGGGAGATCATCGTAATCTATCATGTATAGTTTTTTGATGTCTGGCTGGTATGTACATTCATCGAATTCCGGTTTTTTATCATACAATTCGAAAAAAACGATTTTATCATTCCAACCGGTTGTACGGGTGTAAAGGTAATAGGTTTTGTTGTTATCATTAATCGTGTCTGCCAGTCTGAGTTGATCACCTGCGATATCAAAGCTGCAACCATATGGGTCGCAGGCGGTGATTAAAAAGTAAAAAAGGACGATAATGCTTGCTTTTAGTATTGTTATTTTCATGTTTTAACGGCTATTTTACATCAGCGAGTAAACTTAACGTCGTAAACGTTCTCTACCCCTTTAGTTTTGTCTGTTGTATAAATAATTTTAAGCTTTTCAGGTTGGTCTGGCTGCAATATCATTTTTTCAATATGTTTTCTTTCCGGGTTCTCGGGGTAGTCATCGTAATCTATTGAGTATAAATTCGCTATATCTGGCTGGTATGTACATTCATCGAATTCCGGTTTTTTATCATATAATTCAAAATAGATGGTTTTTTCCTGCCAACCGATTGTACGGGTGTAAAGGTAATAGGTTTTGTTATTATCATTAATTGTGTCAGCCAGTCTGAGTTGATCGCCTGCGATATCAAAGTGGCAGTCATTTGGGTCGCAGGCAGTGATTGAAAAGTAAAATAGGACGATAATACTTGCTTTTAGTATTGTTATTTTCATGTTTTAACGGCTATTTTACATCAGCGAGTAAACTTAACGTCGTAAACGTTCTCTACCCCTTTAGTTTTATCTGTTGTATAAATAATTTTAAGTTTTTCAGGTTGGTCTGGCTGCAATATCATTTTTTCAATATGTTTTCTTTCCGGGTTCTCGGGGAAGTCTTCGTAAGCTACCATGTACAGTTTTTTGATGTCTGGCTGGTATGTACATTGATCGAATTCCGGTTTTTGATCATACAATTCAAAAAAGACGGTTTTTTCCTGCCAGCCGGTTGTACGGGTGTAAAGGTAATAGGTTTTGTTGTTATCATTAATTGTGTCAGCCAGTTTGAGTTGATCACCTGCGATATGAATGCCAAAGCCGCATTCATTTTGGCCGCAGGCAGTGATTAAAAAGCAAAAAAGGACGATAATGCTTGCTTTTAGTATTGTTATTTTCATCAGCGAGTAAACTTAACGTCGTAAACGTTCTCTACCCCTTTAGTTTTATCTGTTGTATAAATAATTTTAAGCTTTTCAGGTTGGTCTGGCTGCAATATCATTTTTTCAACATATTTTCTTTCCGGGTACTCGGGGAAGTCATCGTAATCTATCATGTATAGTTTCTTGATGTCTGGCTGGTATGTACATGGATCGAATTCCGGTTTTTTATCATACAATTCAAAGAAAACGATTTTATCAGTCCAGCCGGTTGTACGGGTGTAAAGGTAATAGGTTTTGTTATTATCATTAATTGTGTCCGCCAGCCTGAGTTGATCAGCGGCGATATCAATGCCAAAGCGGCAATCATTTTGGCCGCAGGCGGTGATTAAAAAGTAAAAAAGGACGATAATGCTTGATTTTAGTATTGTTTTTATTTCCATATTTCCGTCCACCTTGCTTGATAGTTGAAAGGTTTTGCAAGGTCTAAGCCTGAATCCATATATTCAGATAAACCATCGGGTAATAACAGGGCTTTACTATCGCTAAGTGCAAGGTTTGAGATTTTATCGCTTTTAGAAAAAGGCTCAAAATCATATCTATTGTTAACCGACCAGAAAGTATGAAAGCTATCTTTGGTAAATTTTTCGGTACTGGCTTCCAGGTAGAAACGGTTGTCAGCTTTTTGTAAGCGTTGATTAAATTGCGCGGCATGTATGACTCCGTCGCTTTTTACATAACCTTGAGTATCTATATTTCGGCTGCCATTAATCAGCATTAGCGGTTTGAAATGCGGGCTTTGCCTGAATTTAGGGTCATTTGTTTTAAGATTAAAAAAGTACTCTTTTCGGCCTGCTAATTCGTTTATGTATAACTTCATGGCTTGCATGGTGTCTTTAACAACAACGGATTGCTGGTAAGGTTTTGGGGCCATAGATACTGGTTCGCCTTTGCCCTTTATATAATGGCTTGCCAGTTTTGCTGCTTCTGGCATTCCTTTAGCGTAGCCACCCCACCAGAGAGATTCGTAAAGTTCTATTAAAAACTCTTTTTCGTCTTGGCTGAACTTCATCTTTATTTTTGCTTTACAGGTAAGGTAGTTAATGGTGTCTTGAAGAAGGTCGAAACTGGTTTTTGAGTCGAATGCGGCAATGTTTCCCATGTGGTACAAGGGTGCACTGGGAACTTCGACTGCCTGAGCAAGACATGCCTGGGCTTTTTTTGATAAATTCTGGGTGTTGTTAGTCGGGGTAATCGAGTCCGTCGACATGAGTGTTTAGCTCCTTTGTTTGCTATTTTAAAAGATACTCTATCATAAGCTGAATACCTTTGACCACCCAAAACAGTAAGGTTTTTGGTGATAAATTGCTGGTAGTAAAGATGAGGGCGATAGTATTCTTTTGGTATGTGGCGAGTTAGTTATTTAACCCAGTGAATAATATGTTGTTGCAGGTCGTGGTCAGGAATGTCAGCTTTGGAGTTGACGCGGTCGCGTACTGAGACGCCGGCATTATGCACGCTGTTGGGGTTGCCTGAGAGCAATGGATGCCAACCGGCTAAGGGTTTGTCTTCAGCGAGAAGGCGATAGGCGCAGGTGGCTGGCAGCCAATGGAATTGTTCGATGTTTTCGGGTGTTAAGGATAAACAGTCTGGCACCAGGGTGCTGCGTTGTGAATAGTTTTTGCAGCGGCATTGATGCAGGTCTAGCTGCTTGCAGGCGACGTTGGTGTAGTAGACGTCGTCGGTGTCCTCGTCTTCGAGTTTATGCAGGCAGCACAAACCACAGCCATCGCATAGCGATTCCCATTCGCTTTGGCTCATTTCGTTTAGTGTTTTGCTTTGCCAAAATTGTTTTGACATAAATGATTACTTATTTTTTTCTTTTCCCAAGAGGTAGTTTTCTTTATTTACTTCTTGCATGTAATCGTTAAGCGTGGCGGGCATTTGCAAGTAAAAACCTTGGCTGTTGAGGGCGTCTAAAATTATCTCGGCGTTTGCTCTGGCTAGTTTGGTTTCTGCTGTGATGGTGAGCGTCATCGCCAGTTCGGGTTGACCGATTTTTTTAATTAGCACTTCGGGTAGGTTATTCAAGCCTTCTTTTTGATCGACATAAAGGTACATGCCGTCTTTGTAGGAGCAGCGGTATATTTCACAAATACGTTCTATTTGGGTTGGCATGGTCTTACCTGGTTATTTGTTGTTTTGGTTGTGGCTTATTTGTTTAAGCGAATACAGAACATCCAGTGCTTGTTTCGCTGTTAGCTCATCGGGGTCAATACTTGCCAATAATTCTAATACTGGTTCAGGTCTTGGCTTGGGGGAGGGTTCTGATGTTGGCTCTGGTGTGTTGGCGGCGGCGCCAAATAAATCTATTTGTGGGTGGTTGGTATTGGTATTGGCTTGCTGTTTTTCAAGTAAGCTCAAGCGCTTTCTTGCTGTGTCGACAACGGTTTTGGGTACGCCGGCAAGTGCGGCAACTTGTAAGCCATAACTGCGATTAGCCGCGCCCTCTTTTACGCTATGTAAAAACACGATGCTGTCATGGTGTTCTATGGCAGAGAGGTGAACGTTGGCAATGCCAGTTTGTTTTGATTCTAAGGCGGTGAGTTCAAAATAATGGGTGGAGAATAAGGTAAACGCTTTTATTTGTTTGGCCAGGTGTTCGGCGCAAGCCCATGCTAAAGATAAGCCATCGAAGGTGCTGGTGCCGCGACCGACTTCATCCATTAGTACCAGGCTTTGTTCGCTGGCGTTATGCAGTATTGCTGCGGTCTCGGTCATTTCCACCATGAAGGTGGAGCGGCCGCCGGCTAAATCATCGGAGGCGCCAATACGAGTAAAGATGCGGTCAAACGGGCCAAGTATGGCTTTTTTTGCGGGGACGAAGCAGCCGCAATGCGCCAATAAGGTGATGATGGCAGTTTGTCGCATGTAGGTTGATTTGCCGCCCATGTTCGGGCCGGTGATAATGAGCATGCGGCGTTTGTCATCAAGCTCTACGTCGTTGGGTGTGAATGGCTCGGTGAGTGTGGCTTCGACGACTGGATGGCGGCCACTTTCAATGGCTAGGCCGGGTTCATCGCGGAGTTCAGGTTGGCATAAATCAAGCTGCCAGGCGCGTTGTGCAAAATTGGTGAGTACATCGGTTTGGGCTATGGCATCTGCACTGGCTTGTAGGGCTTGAATGTCTTCGGTCAGGGTTTCGAGTAGCTGTTCGTAGAGGTATTTTTCTCTCGATAGGGCGCGTTCGCGCGCGCTCAGTACTTTGTCTTCAAATGATTTTAATTCAGGCGTGATATAGCGTTCGACATTCTTTAGTGTTTGGCGTCGTTGAAAGTGATCGGGAATTTGCGCTGTGTGAATTTTGCTTGCTTCGATGTAGTAGCCGTGCACACGATTGTAGCCAACTTTAAGAGTGGCAATACCACTGTTTTCTTTTTCTTTTGTTTCTAAATCAATAAGAAATTGATTAGCGTTTTCGCTGAGCGAGCGAAGTTCATCTAACTCGCTGTCAAAGCCTGTTGCGATCACGCCACCGTCGCGAATCAGCATGGGCGGTTCGTCGATGATTGCATGTGACAGTAAATCGCTAAGTGTGTCGTGTTCGTTAATAGACGCATTGAGGTCTTGTAGCAGAGGTGAGTCGAAGTTGCTCAGTTGTTGTTTTAAGCCGGGCAAGCTTTGTAGAGACCGCCGTAATTGGGTTAAGTCCCGAGGTCTTGCCGATTTGAGTGCGATGCGGCTGACAATACGTTCAATATCGCCAACGTGTTTTAATAGTTCACGTATGGGTTCGTGCGCTTCAGGAGTTTGTAGCATATCAACGCAGTGATAACGTTTGCGTAATGACTCATGGTTACGTGTTGGCGTATTGAGCCAGCGACGTAGCATGCGACTGCCCATGGTTGTAACGGTACGATCGATAACTGATGCCAGGGTGTTGTCGCGACCACCTTGCAGGTTAATGTCGATTTCGAGATTTCGGCGGCTGGCTGCATCGAGCAATAAACTGTCGCTATGCTGTGATACGGTTAGGGCGCTAATATGGGGTAGAACATTTTGTTGGGTGCGTCGCGCGTATTGAAGCAGGGCACCAGCAGCACGAACTGCCAAGGGCACTTCGTTACAGCCAAGTCCGCTTAGATCGTGTAATTTCAGTTGTTCGCGTAACAAGCGTTGCGCGTTATCGAAATCGAATTCCCAGGCTTCTAATGTTTGCGCGCGCTTATTTTTGCCTTGACCAAATGCGTTGACCTGCTCTTCCTGCACCAATAATTCGGCTGGACGCAAACGTGCCAATTCATCGTCTATGGCGCTGGCTGATTCCAATTGTGAGATAAAAAAGCGCGCGCTACTGATATCCAGCGCAGCGATGCCAGCAGAGGAGCCGTCAATAAAAACAGCGACTAGTAGATTGTCGCGTTCAGCATCGAGCATGCCGTCATCGGTGACGGTGCCTGGCGTAATCAAGCGGACGACTCGGCGTTCGACCGGGCCTTTGCTTGTGCTGGGGTCGCCAATCTGTTCGCAGATGGCAACCGATTCGCCGTGTTTGACAAGCTTGGCCAGGTAATTATCAGCGGCGTGATAGGGCACCCCTGCCATCGGAATCGGTGCGCCAGCAGATTGGCCGCGTGCGGTCAGGCTAATGTCGAGCAATTTTGAGGCGCGCTGTGCGTCCTCAAAAAATAATTCGTAAAAATCGCCCATACGGTAAAAGACAAGTGTATCGGGGTACTCTTGTTTGATGCCCAGGTATTGGCGCATCATCGGTGTATGAGAAGAAAAGTCTGATGTAGTCATAACCGCCAATCATAACGGAAAAGTGATTGTGCTCGCTTGTATGAATATGGCCGGCGACGAGTTTATTGTTCGATAGGCGTGTCTGGCATATTTCCCCATTCTGGTCAGGCACCATGATAGCCCTTGATGTTTGAGTATCCGTGAGTCTTAAGTACGATATGGCTGTGGGCTGAATGCTGGTGGCTTGGCAGTAGGTGATGAGTTGTTTATCCGGCGTTATTTTTGTTGATCTGTACAGCGCCGCGACGCAGTTTCAAGTCGTTATCTGTGTCAAATGACCGACATCCCTTGTCGGCGTTTGTCTGACACGGTTGTGTCAAAATGTGTCTACTAGTTCTTGATGAGCGAGAGTTGAGTGTTGGTCTTTTTACTACGATTATCTTGCTGAGTTATTCGGCGTGCACGAGCTTCGCTGAAAGAAATGACAACGGCACTGTTGTCCTGGCAATGGCCAGAGCCCGTGCCTACGTTACCCAGCTCTTCTTCAGGTGCAATTTCAAAGCTATTGGCAAGAGATGAACGGTAAGCAGATTGAGTGAAAAACTCGTGCATGCCGTCAAGCATATCGAGCATTAGCATCTCCTGCGCTCGTTCTCCAAAGCCCGTATTGTTTTTCTTATCTGACATGATTACTCCCAAAAAGTGTCCCCCTTATTGTCGGGAAATTAGCGGCAAAACTTGATGGTTAAATGCATGAAATTGGTCACATTTGTTTGACAGAGGTAATGTCAGTAGATAATTCTAGTGCAAATATATATTTTAACTAATTGATTTTTATGGAATATTATCCTAGGTGAGGACGAATAGTTTGTAGTAGCGCCTTGAAGACCTTGGGATTGCCGCAGACGAGATCACCGCTGTCCATATGGCTGCTGCCACCGGACATATCGCCGACCAAGCCACCTGCTTCTTCAATAAGTAAAACGCCGGCGGCGATATCCCAGGGCTTAAGGCCGAATTCCCAAAAGCCATCGAGGCGACCGGCGGCGACATAAGCGAGGTCAAGTGCGGCCGAGCCGGCACGGCGAATACCCGCCGTCTTGGGAGCAATTGCGCGAAAGGTATCTAAATAGGTGTCGAGGTTTTGGTCTTTACGGAAAGGGAAGCCGGTACCAATCAGTGACCCGGCTAGTTCCTTACGTTTGCTGACGCGAATACGGCGGCTATTAAGCTGCGCGCCAGCGCCACGACTAGCCGTAAACAATTCTTGGCTGACGGGGTCATAGATAACTGCTTGCTGCAATTTCCCCTGGTGTTTGAGGGCAATCGATACAGCGAACTGCGGGAAGCCGTGGAGGAAATTAGTGGTGCCATCCAATGGATCAATGATCCAGACATAGTCGCTGTCACCCTGGTTGCCACTTTCTTCTGCTATGATTTGGTGGTCAGGGTAGGCTGTTTTAATAATTTGGATGATGGTGGCCTCAGCCGCTTCATCAACCGCGCTGACAAAGTCGTTGTGATCCTTGGTAACGACATCGATACTGTCTAACTTGTCCATAGAGCGACTAATGATGTCACCCGCTCGGCGTGCGGCGCGAACGGCGATATTTAACATCGGGTGCATGGGTGTTTTCCTTCAATTTTGTTAGTTATGGACAAGGCGCTAAATTCTGCGGCGTGCTATTCTAGCATTGCATTGGCCAATCATCCCGTACTGTATCTTTGTGACTACTATCTTTGACCGTATTCGTATCGTTCTAATAGCAACCAGTCACCCTGGTAATATTGGTGCGGCTGCGCGTGCCATGAAAACAATGGGCTGCAAGCGACTGGTTCTGGTTTCACCCAAGTCTTACCCCGATGCCGACGCGACAGCCAGGGCCTCAGGCGCTGATGACGTATTGGCGAATGCGATAGTTTGTGAAAACCTTGAGCAAGCACTGAGCGGTTGTCACTATGTTTTTGGCCTAAGTGCACGGCAGCGCACGATACCGTGGCCGCAGATGTCGCCAAGAGAGTGTGCAAGGTATGCTGCTGAGCAGGACAGCGCTGAGATTGCCTTAGTCTTTGGTCGCGAGCATTCAGGTCTGACCAACGATGAGTTGGAAGCCTGTCACTACCACGTACAGATCGATGCAAACCCGGATTACGCCTCGTTAAATTTGGCCGCAGCAGTACAGATTTTATGCTATGAAATGCGTATGGCTAGCCTGGAACAAGTGGCGCCCAAGGATAATAGTTTACCGGCACCGGTTGATGAATTGGAACGATTCTTTGTTCATCTTGAGCAGGTGATAGTGGAGGTCGAATTTCTTAATCCAGAGCAGCCTGGCTACATTATGCGTCGATTACGCCGCCTTTATACTAAAGCGCAGCCAGATAAGCAGGATATTAATATCCTCCGTGGCGTGCTCAGCGCTGTGCAACGAGGGCGTCGTAATAATACTTGACTGAATTAGTCGGGTATGTCATTTTGCTCCTGATAATAAGATAATCTTGCCTGCTACGTTTGCTAATGCATTAAGGAGCCGCTGCCGATGAAATTAACCACTAAGGGTCGCTATGCAGTAACTGCGATGTTAGATCTTGCGCTTCACGCTGATGGTGGGTCGACACCGTTAGCTGATATTTCCAAGCGCCAGGAAGTTTCATTGTCTTATCTTGAGCAATTATTTTCTAAATTACGCCGTAAAGGCTTGGTTGAGAGTGCACGTGGACCAGGTGGCGGCTACCGTTTGGCGCGTGATGCCAATGATATCGCTGTGATTCACGTGTTGGAAGCTATCGATGAGGATATTGATGCGACGCGATGCGGAGGCAGTGCAGATTGTCAGCATGGTGAGCCGTGCTTAACACATGATCTTTGGGTCGATCTTAGTCACCAGATTCATACCTTTCTCAGTCATATTAGTCTTGGTGATCTGGTGCAGCGACAGGCGGTTCGGGTCGTGGCTAAGCGTCAGGATACAGCCAATCAATCTCACTACGTACAACTGTCTGATATCAAAAGCTCGACAGCGTAGACGCGAGGTGGCGTTTGACGATTTATCTGGATAATAACGCGACAACGGCTCTTGACCCTGCTGTACTTGAGGCTATGTTGCCTTATCTGGCCGAGCATTATGGTAATCCTTCAAGTATTCACACACCAGGTCGTGTGGCGCGCACGGCTATTGATAATGCGCGAGAGCAGGTTGCTGATTTAGTTGGCGCGCATCCGACCCAGCTTATTTTTACCAGTGGTGGTACCGAGGCGAATAATTTAGCCTTAAACAGTTTGGCAACACATGGTGTTGCTACATTTTGTGTCAGCGCGATTGAACATCCCTCAGTGTTAGAGCCCGCACGTCAGTGGCAGGCCAAGGGATGGAAATTAGAGTTAGTGCCGGTTGATACTAATGGCAGTGTGAATGAAGATGCAGCGTTAGAGATGCTGCAACGACAGCCGACGCTAATGTCTGTCATGATGGCCAATAACGAGACGGGAGTGATTCAACCGCTGAGTAATTTGGCACATAGAGCGCGTGAGCAGGGCGTTATCGTTCATACTGATGCAGTGCAAGCGGTTGGTAAAATCCCCGTTGATTTTAATGCGCTGGGTGTGCATTTAATGAGTTTGTCGTCGCACAAGATATACGGCCCCAAAGGCGTGGGCGCGTTAGTTGTTGATAAAGCCCTGGACATTCCCCCGTTGTTGTTTGGTGGTGGGCACGAAAAAGGGCGGCGCTCTGGCACTGAAAATGTGGCAGCGATTGTCGGTTTTGCCAAGGCAGCCGAGTTAGCACAGCAGCAGCTTGAGCAGCGTAGCCAACACATGCTCGCCTTGCGTATTCGGCTTGAGGCGGCATTAAATACGCTGGATGGTGTCCATATTATTGCAGAGTCGGCACAGCGTTTGCCGAATACGGTATTGATTGCTATCCCCGGTATTGAGGGTGAAACTCTATTGATGAGTCTTGACGCGAAAGGGATTGCGTTGTCGAGCGGTTCGGCTTGTGCCAGTGGCGATACCGAGCCGAGCCATGTATTGCGGGCTATGAATCTTGATGAAGAGTTGGTGCACAGTACACTGCGCATCAGTTTTGGTAAAGACAGCACGCAGGCAGAATGTGATGCGGTAGTCGCTGCGATTAAAGAATTAACGCAAATGAGCCAGCAAATGGCCTCAGTTGCCTGGTGAATGTGGAGAGAATTTGCAATGTCAGTTTCACTAACAGAAGTAGCTGCCCAGCGTATTAAACATATGCTTGAAGAGCGTGGCTCTGGTCTGGGTATACGTTTGGGCGTCAAAAAAAATGGTTGTGCTGGTTTTGCCTATGTGCTTGATTTTGCCGACGAGAAAAGTGAAAACGACACTGTTTTTACGCAGCATGACGCTACTGTAGTAGTGGATCAGGATAGCTTGGAGATACTGGAAGGTATCGAGATCGATTACGTAACAGAAGGACTTAATAAGAGCTTTAAATTTCGTAACCCCAACGTCACCGACATGTGTGGCTGTGGTGAAAGCTTTAGTGTGAAGTAGTGTAGTGTTTTATACTGAATGCAGGTATAGAAAGCCAGTCAATACACGAGCACAAGGAGCAGCCCGCACCCCCAAGGGTGCTTCCTTCGGGCGCAAGCAGATGCGGTGTTGCGCCCTCTTGAGATAGCACCACTATCCCTGCGAGGACGCGCCTTGCACCTGCCTTTTTGCTTACGTCTATCTCTACATTCAGTATGAAACACTACACTAGTATTTTTATTTGTTGCTATCTCATCAAGCATTTAGTATGCGTGAGATGGTTATTCCCCAAGCAGGTAAGTAAGATTTATTTGTTTCTCTTTTTGCGATGATTTATTGTTAAATTATCCTTTTCAATAGCCATATTATTAAGAGAGTGTTGCGCTGGTCGCTAACGGTTATAGTAAAATAAAATAAATCGTAACCCTTTCCCTAGAGTCGAATTACGTGTCGTTTGAAGCAGTCATTACATTGACGGTAGTCGGTATCTGTTTTGCCGTGTTAGCGTTTACCCGGACCTCTCCTGATATTACATTGGTGGGCGGCGTTTCTCTGCTGCTGGTGTTGGGTGTTTTATCTCCAGAACAAGCATTAGGTGGCCTCGCCAACCAAGGTGTAGTGACAGTTGGCGCCTTATATATTGTAGTCAATGGACTGCGTGAGACTGGCGGACTTAGCTGGATTGTGCAGCATTTGCTCGGCAAGCCAAAATCGTTGATGTCTGCCCAATTTAGAATGATGGCGCCGGTCGCACTATTAAGTGCCTTCCTTAATAATACGCCCGTGGTGGCGATGATGATCCCTGCGGTTAGTGATTGGGCACGCCGTATGCAAATTTCACCATCGAAATTGATGATTCCCTTAAGTTATGCCGCCATCGCTGGCGGAACCTGTACCTTGATAGGGACTAGCACCAATCTGGTTATCAATGGTTTGCTGCTTGATGCCACTGATCACGATGGTATTGGTATGTTTGAATTGGCATGGGTAGGGATGCCGACTGTTATTGTTGTATGCTTATTTGTGCTACTACTGGGGCAGCGTTTTTTGCCAGAACGTTTGCCCCCGATGAGTCAATTTGATGATGTTCGTCAATACACTGTCGAGATGATTGTCGAGAGAGGTAGCCCTCTGGTAGGTCAGACTATAGAACAGGCTGATTTACGCGGACTACCTGGTGTTTACCTTATCGAGATCGAGCGAGGCGGTGATATATTGCCCGCGGTTTCACCGCAAGAGAGGCTGCATGACAATGATAGGCTCGTATTTGCCGGTGTTGTTGATTCAGTAGTGGATTTGCAGAAAATACGTGGCTTGGTGCCCGCGGCTGATCAGATTTTCAAGCTTAATTCGCCGCGTCGCGAACGATGTCTCGTCGAAGCGGTGGTGTCAGACACCTGCACTTTGGTTGGTAAGAGTATACGCGAGGGACGTTTTCGTAGTGTTTATGATGCAGTGGTAATAGCTGTTGCGCGCAACGGCGAACATTTGCGGCAAAAGCTTGGTGATATTGTTCTACGGGCGGGTGATACTTTATTGATTGAGGCGCATCCTTCGTTTGAGTTACGGCAGCGCAATTCGCGTGATTTTTTGCTTGTAAGCCAGCTTCATGATTCGGCACCAATACGTCATGATCGTGCTATTTTCGCATTGGTTATTCTCGTTTTTATGGTGTTGACAGCCACATTTGGCGTGCTGAGCATGTTAGAAGCGGCTTTGCTTGCGGCTGGATTTATGTTGTTAGCGAAATGTACCAGCGGGCGAATCGCTCGACGTTCTGTTGATTGGCAGGTACTGGTTGTGATTGCGGCGGCTTTAGGCTTGGGTGAGGCTGTTCGCGTGACAGGTGCGGCAGAGGTGGTTGCAAATACGCTGATGTCGATATCGACAGTACCCTGGGTCGCGCTTGCTATGATCTATTCGCTAACAGTAGTGTTTACTGCAATGATTTCAAACAATGCTGCGGCAGTGCTTATGTTTCCGATTGCGCTATCTGTCGCTGAGCGAGTGGGAGTCGATTTTATGCCCTTTGTTATCACTATCATGGTTGCTGCATCAGCGAGTTATGCTACTCCAATTGGTTATCAAACCAACCTGATGGTTTACGGCCCCGGCGGTTATCGTTTTATCGACTATATTCGCATCGGTGTCCCTATCACTATTCTGGTGGGTATTCTGAATATCGTCATAGTTCCTTTAATCTGGTCTTTCTAGCAGATTGTTGAAAAAGTCTCAGGCGAGCGAGAGACGAGGCAAAATCCGGCAAAAAAGTGCACGGATGCAAGAGGTAGAGCGACTCAGGAGACAAAGCCGAGGAGCCGTCGCCGGGTTTAGCATGAGTAAATAAGCATTTTGAGCCGGATTTTAATGCCGCATCATGCCACATGAGGTTTTTTCAACGACCTGCCAGGCAGTTAAATCGTGGTTTTCATTGCCGAGTAGCCCCTCTATTCTTTAGAATAGAGGGGATTTGCTTCCCCATCATGTTCCATGATGGATATTTTCTGTTAACTAATTGAATTTCCAGGAGTTTTTATGGCTATTGAACGAACCTTGTCTATTATCAAACCTGACGCAGTAGGCAAAAATGTAATAGGTGAGATCTATAGCCGATTTGAGAAGGCAGGGTTACGCATTATTGCTGCGAAAATGGCTCATCTCAGCAATGAACGTGCCGGTGATTTTTATGCCGTACATAAAGAGCGCCCATTTTATGCCGATTTGGTTGGCTTTATGATCTCAGGCCCGGTAATGATCACGGTACTTGAAGGTGAAAATGCGATTACTACACACCGCGACGTTATGGGCGCAACTAAYCCTAAAGARGCTGCTGCGGGCACKATTCGYGCTGATTTYGCTGACAGYATTGATGAAAATGCYTGYCATGGTTCTGAYGCKGYTGRYACRGCAAAAGAAGAAATTGCCTTCTTTTTTWCRGAWGARGAAATYTGTCCTCGTACCCGTTAATGACTGATTCACCCACAGCAAAGCTYAATCTACTTGAYCTYGACCGTGAGGCRATGGTGGATTGGTTTGCYCRGATGGGTGAGCGCTCGTTTAGAGCGAGTCAARTAATGAAGTGGATTCACCAGCGTGGCGTCAGCGATTTTGAGCAGATGACMGATCTGAATAAATCCTTGCGTGCAACGCTGGCGGGTATCGCCGAGGTACGTGTACCCGATATATTGTCTGAGAATATTTCGGTAGATGGCACGTATAAATGGTTGTTACGTCTTGATGGTGGTAACTGCATCGAGACTGTTTTTATTCCTGAGACCGAGCGYGGCACGCTKTGCATYTCTTCACAAGTAGGCTGTGCCCTGGARTGCAGTTTTTGCGCGACAGGTTATCAGGGCTTTAATCGTAAYTTAAGCGTGGCWGAAATTGTCRGCCAGATTTGGCTGGCGCATAAGGTGATCGGTTTTAGTGGCAATGGCCGCAGTAAAATTACCAATATCGTGTTAATGGGAATGGGCGAGCCCTTGTTAAATTTTGACAAGGTGGTGAAGTCTATCAATATTATGTTAGACGATGATGCCTATGGCTTGTCAAAACGTCGAGTGACCTTAAGCACCTCGGGAGTCATTCCGGCGTTAGAACGTTTACGTGATGTTGCCGACGTTAGCCTTGCCGTATCGCTGCACGCRCCCGACGATGAGTTGCGTAACGAATTRGTGCCACTCAATAAAAAATACCCTATTAAAGAATTATTAGAGGCCTGYGAKGCGTATGTYGCAGATTCCCCACGTAGAARAGTGACTTATGAGTACGTTATGCTCGATGGTGTAAACGACAGTGTTAAGCACGCCAAACGTTTGGCGAATTTACTGCAAGGACGCCAGGCCAAAGTTAATCTGATTCCATTTAACCCCTTTCCGGAGGCTGACTATACGCGATCATCGCAAGCGTCTATTGATCGCTTTAGAGATGTGTTATTAGCGGCTGGATTGGTGACCATTACGCGCAAGACGCGCGGTGATGATATTGATGGTGCCTGTGGTCAGTTGGCAGGTCAGGTCGTTGATAAAACGCGTCGCCAGCAAAAACGCGTTGCTATGGCGGCAAGGGGGTAACATGATTCGCTTGGTGCTTGTTTTGTTATTGTCTTTGGTCATTAGCGCCTGTGCGACGCAGAGTGGTAGAACGCCAGGTGGTAAAACTGCTGCAGAAGTGAATGTGCAGCTTGGTTTGGGTTATCTACAACAGGGCCGTCCAAAACTGGCATTAGAAAGTTTGAAACATGCGATTAAGTTGGAYCCCAAGCTTGCTGATGCACACCATTATGCYGCTGAATCTTATCGTCAATTACAACAGTATGMGCATGCCGRTGATCAYTTTAAAAAAGCGCTAAAGCTTGCGCCGAATAAYGYGGCAATTAAAAACAATTATGGTGTCTATCTCTGTGATCRMGGGCAATATGCGGAGGCTGATCGCTATTTYRYAGAAGTGRTAGRTGACAAATACTATACCGCTATTGCAGAGGCTTTGGAGAATGCAGGCCTATGTGCTCGTAAAGCCGGTGACTCGGCGTTAGCCATAAAACGCTTCCGGCAGGCTGTTGATTATGATGCACGTCGTGCGCGCTCCCTGTATCAACTTGCTGATCTTGGTTTTTTAAATGACGATGCATTAAACGCACGTGCTTTCATGCAACGTTATTTTTCGGTTGCCCTGAAAAATGCACAGTCGCTGTGGTTGGCGATTCGTATTGAGCATGCATTGGGTAATGATGAGAATGTGCGCGAGTACGCGACCGCTCTGTATAAGAATTTTCCTGATAGCAATGAAGCAAAGGAATTTAAGAAATTGTGGGCAAATCAATAATACTAACCCCATTTTTCGGTCTGGAATAAAGGTTTTACGTGTCTAAATATATTCAAGCAGTGCGCGGAATGAATGATATTCTGCCAGACAATACTGTGGCTTGGTTGGGGCTGGAATCAAAATTGATTGATCTGATGGCGCGCTATGGCTATCGGCAAGTGCGTCTTCCTGTGGTTGAAAAAACCGAGCTGTTCAAGCGTGCGGTCGGTGAAGTCACCGACATTGTAGAAAAAGAAATGTACACTTTTGAAGACCGTAATGGTGATAGTTTGTCGCTACGCCCGGAAGGCACTGCAGGTTGTGTGCGTGCGGCCATAGAAAATGGCTTGTTACATAATCAGATGCAGCGACTTTGGTATAGCGGCCCGATGTTCCGTCATGAGCGGCCGCAAAAAGGGCGTTATCGCCAATTTCATCAGCTTGGTGTCGAAGCTTATGGTATGGCTGGGCCTGATATCGATGCCGAGTTAATTATGCTCAGCGCGCGACTTTGGCAGGAGCTGGGCATTAAAGATATTGAGCTGCAGATTAACTCGTTGGGTTCTTCTACCGCGCGTGCGAATTACCGAGCGCAGCTACTACACTATTGGAACGACAACAAAGACAAGCTTGATGAAGATGGTTTGCGCCGAATGGAATCTAATCCCATGCGCATTCTCGATAGCAAAAACCCTGGTATGCAAGAGATTATTGCTAATGCACCACAGCTAATCGATGCACTGGATGACGAGTCACGAGAGCATTTCGAGCAATTTAAGGCCATGCTTGATAGCGTCGGTATTACTTATCGGGTAAACCCACGTTTAGTACGTGGCCTGGATTATTATAATGCCACTGTGTTTGAGTGGGTAACCGACCAGCTCGGCGCACAAGGTACGGTTTGCGCCGGTGGCCGCTATGATAGTTTGGTAGAGCAGTTGGGTGGTCGAGACACCACGGCTGTAGGTTTTGCCATTGGCCTTGAGCGTTTGCTTGACCTGGTACAGTTAAGCGCTAATGACGAGCAAGTAGCGCAGATAGATGCGTGCCTGGTTATGGTAGGCGATGCAGCGCAGGCCAAGGGGCTGGTTGTAGCAGAATCTATCCGCTATGCTCTGCCGACTTTGCGCTTACAAAGTCTCTGTGGTGGTAGTAGCTTTAAGAGTCAGATGAAGCGCGCGGATAAGTCCGGCGCTTGTGTCGCCTTGATACTGGGCGATGATGAAGTTAATACTGCAACCGTGGGCGTTAAGCTTTTACGTGAAGATAAAGCACAGCAGCAGGTTGCGCAATCAAGCCTGGCAAGCCTGTTAACTGAAATACTGGAAAATCACGCAAACAAGCGTGGTTAGATAACATAAATTTAAGGAGAGTCCGGTGGCTACGCATCCCGGTGAAGACGAACAACTTGAAGCTCTAAAAAAATGGTGGAATGAAAACGGCACAGTGGTTATTGTCGGCTTCGTTGTTGGTATTGCCGTGTTATTTGGCGGCCGTGCCTGGTTTGATCATAAGCAGGTGTCATCTGAAACAGCTTCCGCAGAGCTTTCATTATTACTTAATGAACTTAATGTGGGTGATAGTGCAAGGGTCGCAGACAAAGCCAATGAAATTATTATAGATTATGCCAGCGATAGTCAGGCCGGGTTTGCCGCGCTGATTAGGACTAAAGCATTACTTGAATCTGGCGATACCGATGAAGCTAAAACTTTACTACGTTCCATTATCGACAAACCAGTAATAGACGGCCTTGATGAGTTAGCTAAACTACGTTTAGCGCGCATCCTTCTGTTCGAATCGAACTATGACGAAGCGCTTACGCTCATTGATGGTGATAGCAACGCTTTTACACCACAATATCAAGAGTTGCGTGGTGATATTTACATGGCTCAAGGCAAGTTTGACGTAGCGCGTAAAGCTTATAAAAGCGCCCTGGCAGACCCTTCAGCGCTTGCCAGTGGCCAGCAACTGCGCATGAAATTAGACAGTCTAGGTGATGATAATCTGAGTGGCGGTGATAATAGTTGAGAATTGTAGCTGTTCTGTTTGTCGCTATCACGCTGGTTGCCTGCGGTACAAGTAAAGAGCTTGAGCCGCCAACTCCGCTAAGCAAAATTGATCAAAGTGTCGATACTCACAAACTGTGGTCGTCATCACTGCCGAGTAAAGCCAAAAAAAGTTTTGCGCGGCTTAAGCTTGCAGTTGCCAACGATATTATTTTCGCTGCCACTGAATCAGGTTATGTCGGTGCATTTTCCCGTGATACAGGCCAAAAAATTTGGCGTGTTGATACCAAGTTGCGTCTTGATGGCGGCGTTGGTATTGGTGAATCGCATGTCTATGTTGGTAGTTACGAAGGCGACGTTTTAGCGTTAAATCGTGATAGCGGCGAAATCGCCTGGCAAACTAATGTTGCGAGTGAAGTGCTGGCCGCACCACAAGAAGATAATGGTGTCGTAGTAGTGCCTACGGCAGATGGCCACCTTTATGGTCATCGTAGCGACAATGGCCAGCGTATATGGACTCACCAACGACAAACACCGGCCTTGATTTTACAAGGCGGTAGTGCTCCTGTTCCCTTGGGTGATCGCGTGCTTGCCGGTTTTGCCAGCGGCCACCTCGACATGCTGAATATTGCCGACGGTAAGTTAGAGTGGAGCGTGACAGCCGGTGTGCCGCACGGTCGCACTGAGCTTGAGCGCATTGTTGATATCGATAGTGATTTACTTGTTGATAACGACATTATTTATGTGGCCTCGTATCAGGGCCGTGTCTCAGCGCTTGATGTCGAGAGTGGCCGCCCGATCTGGTCACGCGATATGTCATCTTATGCAGGCCTGGCTTTAGACGATGATGCGATCTATGTCAGTGACGCCGATGATAAAGTCTGGGCGCTGGATCGCAGTACCGGTGCGACACTATGGACGCAAGATAAACTTCAACGCCGTTCTATCACCGGCCCCGCTTTACAGGGTGACTACGTGGTAGTTGGAGATTTTGATGGTTATATACATTGGCTCAGTAAGGTCGATGGTTCTTTCGTTTCTCGTCGCCGAGTTGCCGGCAAAGGTGTGCTGAGTACGCCCATCGTTGCCGATGACATATTATTTGTTCTAGGTAAAAACGGTAGCATTAGCGCCATTCAACTCCGTTCCGCCTCTTAGCTCTTGGTCTACAGCACCACGGCCTAAAGAGGCTATTTGGTACACTGCTTAATATGAAACCTGTAATTGCCCTTGTCGGCAGCCCTAATGTGGGTAAGTCGACCTTGTTTAATCGTTTAACTCGTAGCAGAGATGCATTGGTCGCAGATCAGCCGGGGCTGACGCGTGACCGTATCTATGGCGTCGGCAAACATGATGACCATAGCTTTATTGTTATTGATACCGGCGGTATCAGCGGCAATTTAGAAGGTCTCGATGGCCTCATGCTCGATCAGGTCTGGAACGCGATTGATGAAGCCGACGTGGTGTGCTTTCTTACCGATGGTCGTGCCGGTCTTAACGCTTCTGATCAGGATATTGCGCAACAGCTGCGTCGTCGTGGTAAACCTATACAGTTAGTGGTCAATAAGGCAGAAGGTTTGCCCTATGACCGCACTGTTGCYGATTTTCTCGCCCTGGGTTTTGGTGAGCCTTCGGTAATCGCTTCTGCTCATGGTCAGGGTGTCAGGGAGATGTTATCGACGATTCTTACTGATTTCCCAATTGATGAAGCCAGCGATGAAGAAGACGGCGGCCCACGTATCGCCGTTGTCGGTCGGCCCAATGTTGGTAAATCAACACTCATTAACCGCCTGCTCGGTGAAGAGCGTGTCGTAACCTGCGATATGCCCGGTACTACGCGCGACAGCATTGCCATTCCGTTTGAGCGCGACGGCCAGGCCTATACCTTGATTGATACAGCAGGTATTCGTCGCCGTAGTCGAGTCGATGACATGGTGGAAAAATTCAGCGTCGTCAAAGCGCTTAAAGCCATTGAGGACAGTAATGTCGTCATCAGTGTCATTGACGCGCAAGAAGACATTACCGATCAAGATGTACGCCTGCTAGGCCATGCTCTTACTGCAGGCCGCGCCCTGGTTATCGCGGTTAATAAATGGGATCACTTGCCACAAGATCAACGTGAAACCATACGTTATACCCTGAGCCGAAAACTGACTTTTGTCGACTACGCCGACATCCATTTTATTTCTGCCTTACATGGTACCGGCGTTGGTGATTTAACGGCCTCTGTTGACAAAGCCTATGAAAGTGCGATGAAGCACTTTCCAACACCGTTGTTAAGCAACTTGTTGGAAGACATGGTGAGGCAACATCAGCCGCCTATTATGCGCAGTCGCCGTATTAAATTGCGTTATGCGCATCAGGGTGGACGCAATCCACCCGTTATCGTTATTCATGGTAATCAGGTTGAACGGGTGCCAGATAGCTACAAGCGTTATCTTTCCAACACTTTTCGTAAAGTGCTTAAGCTTCATGGTACGCCATTACGCATTGAGTTTAAATCACACGAAAACCCTTTTGCAGGCAGACGCAATACCTTAACGCCCAGGCAAGAATACAAGCGAAAACGTTTAATAAAGCGTGCCAAGAAGAACAAAAAGAAAGGCTAGGGAAGTTTAAGGGATAATCAGGTGAGCTAATTATTCAGCCTGGTGGCTTGTCGCTAAAAATAACATCGGATCAACTCGCGTATTGTTCAGGCTGATACTCCAGTGCAAATGCGCACCGATAACTCGGCCGGTTTCGCCGACCTTACCAATGACATCGCCGCGTTTTAGTACGTCACCGTTTTTCACATCAATCTTACTCATATGACAATACATACTGACTAGGCCTTGGCCATGATCAATAAAGACCGTATTACCGTTAAAAAAGAAATCACCTGATTCAACGACCGTGCCGTCGGCAGGCAGGCGAATAGGCGTGCCAGTCGGCGCGGCGATATCAAGCCCACTGTGAGGGTTGCGCGGTTGATCGTTAAAAAAGCGTTTTAAACCAAAGGGGCTAGTGAATGGGCCATTTACCGGTTTATCAAACTTCATATTAATATCACTGCGATTGCTCCATTTAGAAAACGCAGCACCAATCTGCTTTCGCTCCTTAGCAATCCGCTCAAGATCATTTTTATAGGGGTTAACATGACGTTTATTTTTCAGAGTGATGCGTTGTTCCTTATAGGTCTTGTCTGTAACCGCAAAGCTCAAATCCCGCGCTTCACCCTCTTTGTTTTTATAAGTAAGACGGTGGTCACCGGCTTTAGCTGTTAGTGGCAAACCCACCACCGCGTACCAGGTGTCGCCATTTGCCACCGTCATCACCCGTCTTTTATAAAATCGGACCTGACTAAAGTTGGCATCATCGGGTAAGGCAACAATAGCCACCCCGCCCGGCACATGGCTGGCCTGAGGCAGGTTGGCAGCGGCAGTAATAGCGCTGATGCCAAGGGTGGATAATAAGAGCAGCAGTATTTGGCTTGGATATTTCATAATTAAAGTAAAAATCTCTCTAGAAATTGCTGTGGAAATTATTTGTTCGGCAGTTGCTTAATTATGCCCATTGGTGGTTGTTAGCGCCACTTTAGTCTTAGAGCTTTTTAAAAATATTGTCACCTAAAAGAATAACATCGTAAACGCTGGTTTCTCCGCAAATTGCTTGACTTATTTTTGACTTTTTTACTTACTATCAAAGCCTATCATTTTCCTTTTGTTCGAGGTTAATGGAATAATAATTGACTTAACAAGGAGAAAAAACCGTATCTATATTTCTAAGCTAGGAAGGTATTAAAGGTGAATCATCTGATTCAGGCCATAAAGATTGGATCGATGTTAAATCGTGGCAATTCGGCGTAGAGCGTGAAATCACTGTCGTCGACATCACCCCAAGGTGATCGAGAATCTAAAAATGCTACCATTACTGATTTAAACATCAGCAAATATATGGATAGCGCTACTGCCAAACTATTCATGGAATCTTGTTGTGGAACAGGTAAAACCGTTATTACGACTAACTAAAACAGGAACGGGTTCTGGTGGGGATATTTATATGGAATATATCCTTAAAAATGCACTGATTTTTCGCTGTGATGTTGGTGGGACTGATAAAAATGTTAAACGGATCATTAAAAATATAACGATTAGTTTTGTTGAAATCGGAGTCAGGTATACCCCTTATGATGAAGATGGTAATGCTCAATCTCCTATTTCGGTAGGGTTTAACACAGCCACTAACACAAAAAAATAATAAGTGTAGACTCAATTTTTTTCTAACGGTAGCGCAAAGACTTAAACCTTTGTACTATCGCAATTGAAGAGCATGACATTATATGGAGTTAGAAATAATGAAAGATATTGTTATCCCTATTGTCTTTCCTGATTATCATATTGCTGTAGAGCGCGAATTCATACAATAAGTGCAATTTCTAAAATCACCTAATTTAGGTACGATGATGTTGCGAAACATTTAATCTAACCGTAGGAACTGCACCGATGA